>CAZKQY010000278.1:0-3975 GCA_964555005.1 uncultured Syntrophotalea sp.
AATCGCGAAACCGGCAGCGGGCCAACATGGCCTGTTCAAAACCGGGGAAATGCACAATCAGTTCGTCGATAACGATATCGACCAGACCAAAATCGCGAAACCCCGGGGTATCGATCAGCTCGCCACCTTCGGCCAGAGCATGCAGGGTTGCCACCGTCGTGGTATGACGGCCAACACCGCGAGCCTCGCACAGGTCACCGACAACCAGACCGAGATCGGGGCAGAGGGCGTTGAGCAGGGAACTTTTGCCAACTCCCGTGGTCCCGACAAAGGCTCCGCGATGACCTTCAGCCATAAACCGGCGCAATCCATCGAGGCCGATACCCGCCTTGGCGCTGAGGCTAAAGACCGGCAACGACGCACCATAAACAGCCCGCAGTTCCGTGGTCAATTCGGCGGAGCCGGCCAGGTCTTCTTTATTAACCACCAAAAAGGGCTTAAGGCAAGCCGCCCGAGCCGCCACGATGGCGCGATCGACAAATCCGGGCGGCGGCATAGGCCGAGGAGAAACCACCACGCCAAGCACATCGAGATTGGCGCCGACCAGATGTACCGCCCCACGTCCGTCGCGACGACACAATTCGGTAATCCGGGGCAGACGCTCCAGCACCTCACCACGGACCAGCACCGAATCTCCGACCACATGACCGGAACTTCGCTTAACCCGTACCGGGTACCGTTCGCCGTCAGCAAAATGCACCTCGACGGCCACCCCGAGATGGGCGACAATCACCCCTTGACGCCCTGCCGTTTCTTCAGCTCGAGGAATTTTGCTACGACCGGCAGTTTTGTTTAATTTGCGGCTCAACAGGATTCCACCTCAGCGTTTTTTCTTTTTTTCCAACTTCGCCTTGAGCATATCACCAAAGGTCCCCATGGAACCGCTACCGGTCGGTGCGTCCTCGTAAGAACTTCGGCTTGGTGCGCCCTCGCCCGCCGCAGCATCCTGACCCTCACCAACTACCGGCACCAGAGAGATACGACGCTGCTCCAAATCGATCTTTTCGATGGTCACCGTCAGAGCCTGACCGGTCTTGAGAACCTCCTGGGCGTGCTTTAGGCGACGCCCATCGCCAAGGCGGGAAATGTGCAGCAGGCCGTCTATGCCGTCCTCAAGGGTGACAAAGGCGCCGAATTGAGCCACCCGCGCCACGGTTCCGGCATAAGTACCGCCCTCGACATAAATAGAGCCGACCTTGGACCAGGGATCGGCCAGGGTATCGCGCAGCGAAAAGGAGAAACGATTGGCCTCCCAATCAATCTTTTTAACCGCCACCTCCAGCTCTTGATCGACCTGCAATACCTGGCCGATATCTTCGACCCGACCATAACCGACCTCAGAGATAGGCAACAGACCTTCGATGCCGCCAATATCGATAAAGGCGCCGAACTCGCGCAGAGAGGTCACAACTCCCTTGACCACCATGCCTTCTTTCAAGGTTTCCTTGAGGGCCTCCCGCTGCTCAGCCCGCTGCTCTTCAAGCAGCGCCCGGTGGGAGACAACGACGTTGCGGCCCTGCTCACCGAATTTGATGACCCTGAAGGACCGACTGGTGTCGATCACGGCCTCGGCCGATTCCTCACGGCGCAGGCCAAGCTGGGAAAAGGGACAAAAAGCCCTCACGCCACCGGTCAATTTAACCTCGTAGCCGCCCTTGGTCTCTTTTTCAATACGTCCTTCGACAGGTATGCCACTGCGCCAGGCTTCTTCGAGCTGTTCCGCCCCGGCGATGCCGGAAGCGAGCCGAGTGGTAAAACGCAGTTCGCCACCGGCGCGGGAGACAAAGTAGGCCTTGAGCTTATCGCCGGCGGCGACAGTCAAATTACCTTCTTCATCCAGAACTTCCTGACGGTCCAGGATTCCCTCGCCCTTCTGGCCGACATCAAGAAAAACACACTGCTTACCGATTTGCAGTACCGTCGATTCGATCTGCTGACCCGGCGCTAGCTCCACGGCACCGATCAGACTCTCTTCCAACAGATCAGCAAAACTTTCCTCACCGTCTTGCTCTTCGGTTATCTCTTCAGTATCGTGCTTGTTGTCTTCCATGTCAGCCTCTTTGAGTGGGTTTATGATCACCAATGGATTTTATAGCCTATTCGTCCGCTACGGGCAAGCAACTAAGGGGCAAATAGCCAAGGTATTAACAGTTTAACCCTTCTTAGCTTACCGCGAGACGGTACCGGACAAAGTATGTTATCTTGGAAGACTGTCGTACTTATCATGAGCCGACAGGCTCCTAGCCAAAAACAATCATGCAAGAGACAACAAAAAGCTGAAGGGACTGTCTATGAAAAAAATCATTTTATGTATCGCCCTGCTGGCCCTGATTCAGAACTGGGGAAGAATCAGCGACTTCTTTGAATCGGCACCAGCCATCGCGTCCAACAACAACACCCAAGTGGTCATGTTCAGCACCGACTGGTGCGGTTACTGTAAACAGGCACGCAGTCTGTTTAGATCCGCCGGCGTAGGATATCAGGAATACAATATCGAAAAGTCTACCGAAGGACTTAAACAATATAAAGCACTTGGAGGCCGCGGAGTGCCGCTGATCATCATCAATGGCAAGATCTTGCGCGGTTTCGACAAAGGCCTGATTTTACGGGAACTGGCAGCGGATTAAGTCAGGAATAGCATTTAGCCTAAAAGGAGATACCATGATTCAGGTTGTCGAAGACCCGATTCAACCCGCAGCCATTTACGATCTGCTCGCCAAGAATGGGGCGGGCTCGGTGCTGCTGCACTACGCGGTGGTCAAGGAGACCCCGCACAACCAAGCCGCCACCACCGGCGTTAACTACCAGCGCAAGGGCGACATGGAGGCGGAGATGCAGACCATCGCCGAGCACCTGCAGGAACAATGGGACCTGGAGGATGTACTGCTGATTCGGCGGCTGGGCTGCCTGAAGGCCGGCGAGATCATCTCGTTGATAGCGGCTTCATCACCCAACAGCGCCGATGTGTTGTCCGCCTGTCAGCACGGCATCAGTCATTTAAAAAAAATGACCAGCATCTGCAAGGCCGAAATCGGGGTTTCCTGACCCAAGACGCATCAGAGCCTATTTTGTAGCCCTTTCAGCAGGCTTTCTAACCTTAACCTTATTATTGGTGTCTCGACTCTGGCGAATTAATTCGTCATTTGCCACGGTCAAGGAGGACTTGGCGATTCGGTCGTAAAGAACCACATTGACTGTGGCCGCCAGATTCAAACAACCGATGGTCGGCACGTAGACAACGGCATCGGCCTGGTCTATCACCTGCTGGCGGATAGTACCGTCTTCGGGACCAAAAATATAGAAGGCCCGCTCCGGGTGCTGAAACTCTGGCAAGGGGATAGCCCCCTCAACCAGCTCAACACATACGATCTTGGTCTCTACGCCTACGCCTTCCAAAAGACAACTTACGCCCGTTAAAGGAATTTTTTTGCTGACGCCTTGAGGGTCTGTATGAAACCGCGCAGACCGAACATAACGTTTCCCGGTATAAAAAACCGCGTCTGCTCCAAAACAACCAGCGGCACGCATAACGGCACCGACATTGGACGGGCTCTTCGGGTCACTCAAGCCAATACTTATTTTTGCTTGATTCATTTGCTTCATTCCGATGGAAAAATATTTATTAAATAAAAGGCCTGATCGAAAGATCAGGCCTTTTTATATCAGAGGTGATCTTGGGCGCCTCCTAAGCCACCTTATCCACAACAAAAGACCAGGGTCCTTTCCCCGACTTCCAACTACAAGGAATGACCATTGAAAAAGGCCACGCCGGCCTGAACGTGCAACTCAAAGGCCATACCGGTCAACTCCCGGCGAACCATCCGTTCGGTGGTTTCATCGGTAGGATCAAAGGGCGGCAAGCTACCCGCCCCGCGGGGCCGGGCCAGGCCGAAGATCAGCAGGGTGCCATCAGGAGCACTGCGCACTTGGAATTCACGGATTTCAGCAGGATCGATCTGCAGATGGGTTTCCTCA
>CAZKQY010000279.1:0-6353 GCA_964555005.1 uncultured Syntrophotalea sp.
TGACTTAATAAAATCTGGCGGAGAGGGAGGGATTCGAACCCTCGGTACCTTGCAGTACACACGATTTCCAATCGTGCACCTTCGGCCTCTCGGTCACCTCTCCGCAGGGTGGGCAGAATACAACAAAGGGCTATTGCTGTAAAGGCTTTTTGACAGCTTTTTTTGTCACAGACAAACCTGGATACCGCCCCCACCAGAGACCCAAGAATAAACTCAACAGGATCCAGAAACGACACTCGGCCAAAAGACCCGAAAACTTATCCCTGAACCGCAGGAACTTTCAAAAAACTTTCACAAAAATCAGGTTGACACATTATACCACCTGCGATACATTACCACCCATGAACAACAGTAACCAAGAATTCCTTATGGAAAAGATGCGTAAGATGGAGGTCAACTGCCGCGCTCGCGGACTGAGCCTGACCCACCAGCGGCGGTCATTGCTTGAGGACCTGATCCGGCGTGAAGACCACCCCACCGCCGACCAGCTTTTTGACAACCTGAAAGAACAACTCAAGGGCCTGTCTCGAACTACGGTCTATCGCATTCTGGAGACCTTTGTTCAAGCCGGCCTGGTGGTCAAAATAAGCAGCCCGCAAGCCAAGGCACGCTTCGACGCCAACACCTGCCGTCATCATCATTTCTGTTGCGTACAATGCGGCGAAGTAACCGATCTGGTCGTTTCGGGCTTCGACCTGCCGGATTTACCGGAGAATCACCCGTCGGGTTTTATACTCTACGATTACGCCATAACCTTTAGCGGGCTTTGCCTGCGCTGCCAGCACAACAAAAACTTATCAACCCAATAAATCAGAGTCGCCACCAACGATACATACCATGCAGCCCACAGGACCTAAACCCAACCAACTTAATCAATCACCATCCATTCAACCTAAGGAGGAAATATCATGGCAGAATTAAAAGGGAGCAAGACCGAACAGAACCTGCAGGAAGCCTTTGCCGGCGAGTCCCAAGCCCGCAATAAATACACCTATTTTGCTTCGGTCGCCAAAAAAGAAGGGTACGAACAAATCTCCGCCCTTTTTCAGGAAACCGCCGACCAGGAGAAAGCCCACGCCAAACTCCATCTGGAAGCCTTGAAAGGCATCGGCAACACCATGGAAAATCTCAAAGCAGCAGCCGCCGGTGAGCTTGAAGAATGGACCGATATGTATCCGCGCATGGCCAAAGAAGCCAAAGAAGAGGGCTTTGTCCAACTGGCCATTATGTTCGAAGGCATTGCCGCCATCGAGAAAACCCACCAGGAGCGCTACCAGAAGCTGCTGACCGCCATGGAAGAGGGCTCCGTATTCGCCAAAACCCAACCGGTTAACTGGGAATGCCGCAATTGCGGCCACCATCTTTTCAAGAAGGACAAAGCACCCCAACTTTGCGCCGTTTGCAAACACCCCCAGGCCTTCTTCGAAATCACCAAGGACAATTTCTGATTAAACGCCAACAGGTGACCTATGCGGACCCACTCTGCTGAAGTGGCCAGCAAAACAACCTTTGGAAAACACTGCATAATCGTTTATGATAGCCAAGGTTAACGCAGTTCAAATTCCACCATCATACAAGGAGAATCCCCATGGATAAATATGTGTGCCTGGTTTGTGGCTATGTTTACGACCCTGAAGTAGGTGATTCCGATAACGGCGTAGCTGCGGGCACCGCCTTTGCCGACCTGCCCGAGGATTGGCTCTGCCCCATCTGCAGCGCCCCTAAAAACCAATTCGACAAAGAATAATCAAGCCTCGGCCCCTGCAGTTCCACTTAGGAATCGCAGGGGCCGAAACATTTTCGCTGATCTGGAAAGGACTCGCAATGAAAGCGTTACAAATTGCTGAAGGCATCTATGATGTCGGTGCCACCGACTGGAATGTGCGTGATTTTCATGGCTATTCCACCGATAACGGCTCTACCTACAACGCCTTTTTGATCATCGACGAAAAGGTTACCCTGATCGATACGGTGAGGGAAGAATTTACCGATCAAATGATGGCCAAAATCGCTTCGGTGATTGATCCAAAGAAGATCGATTACATCATCAGCAACCACACCGAAATGGACCATTCCGGGGCCCTGCCCCGTGTTGTACATAGAATTGGCAAGGACACTCCGGTCTACTGCTCGAAGATGGGTCTGAAAAACCTCTCCGCCCATTTTGGGCAGATACTCAACTTACGCGCGGTAGCCGACGGTGAAGAACTGTCTTTGGGCAAACGCACTCTGCAGTTTTTTGAAACCCGCATGATTCATTGGCCGGACAGCATGTTCAGCTATCTCAAAGAAGATAAAATCCTCTTTTCCAGCGATGCTTTCGGCCAGCACTATGCCGGCCCGGAGCGTTTTGACGATCAGATCGGCGAGGCGATCATGCCCCACGCCAAAAAATACTTCGCCAATATTCTCTGGCTCTATGCACCGATGATCAAAGGGCTGCTGACCAAATTAACAGGTCTCAACCTGCCCATGGAGATGATCTGCCCCGACCACGGCATCCTCTGGCGCGAAAATCCGAGCAAAATCGTAAAAACTTATGCCCAATGGAGCGAACTGCAACCGCAACCGGATAAGGCTCTGGTGATCTACGACACCATGTGGCACAGCACCGAAGCGATGGCCGAAGCGATAGTCGCCGGCATGACCGCCGAGGGCATCTTGGCCAAGCCGATGCACCTGCGCAGCTGCCATCGCAGCGATGTGGTCACCGAGGCCTTTGATGCCAAAGCCATCGTGATCGGCTCACCGACCTTAAATAACGGTCTATTTCCAACCGTGGCCGACTTTATCACCTACCTCAAGGGTCTCAAACCGAAGAATAAAATGGCCGCCGCCTTCGGCTCTTTCGGCTGGAGCGGCGAAGCCCCCAAACTGGTCGCTGAAGAGTTGAAGACCATGGGCCTGGAGATGGTGGAAGACCCGCTCAAGCAGCAATACGTCCCGGACCAAGCGGCCTTGGAGGACTGTTACGAATTTGGACGGCGCATCGCCCAAGCTATGAAATAACAGACCGATCCAGCTGTGAGCAAAGAGGCCGCACCCGTTTTAGGCGCGGCCTCTTTACTTTATGGTCCACTGACCCTGCACGCCCCTTGACTCCGACTAGCCCTGTTGATACTTTTAGAGCCTAGCAGGCGCGGTCCGAACGCGACGCCGTCGCAAACAACAACCTATGCAACGCCCTAGGATTCTGTCGGGCAACCCTTTGAACCTGATCCGGGTCATTCCGGCAGAGAGAAGCGGCGCCAACTCAGGAGTTCACATCGGCCATGGTCGCTTTGCGCGACCTTTTCTTATTTATGCAGATATTACTCAATGAACAGCTGCTGGAAATCACGCCTGACACTCGCTTACGCCAGTTACGGGACCGACTACAACCAAAAGCCGATGTACTGATCCTGAACGGTCATACCGAATCAGGCAATCCGCTGTTAGCCAAAGGCGACCGGATCGTCTTCATTCAGCGAGGACAGATACCCTCGGCCCCCGAACTGGAAGCACAGCTCACCGCCCGGCACAGCCCCGGGGTGCATCAGCGCCTCAAGCAGGCCACCGTCGGCATCGCCGGATTGGGCGGCCTCGGCTCACCAGTGGCGGTGGCCCTGGCCCGTAGCGGCATCGGCCGACTGATCCTGATCGACTTTGACCTGGTGGAACCATCCAACCTCAACCGCCAGCAATATTTTGTCGATCAGCTTGGCCTGCCCAAGGCCTTGGCACTCAAGGAAACCCTGGGCCGCATCAACCCTTATGTCGCCATCGAGGCTCATGCCCTGCGACTGACTCCGGCCAATATCCCGACCCTGTTCGGTGATGTCGACATATTAGTCGAGGCCTTTGATCAAGCCGACCAGAAAGCCATGCTGGTGGAAACCTTTCTCAGTCAGTGCCCTGGCAAACCGCTGGTAGCCGGCTCCGGCCTGGCCGGGTTCGGCCCGGCCAACAGCATCGTTACCCGCCGGGTGGCGAACAACCTCTACCTGGTCGGCGATGGCGAAACGGCCGCAGCCCCCGGCACCGGGCTGATGGCGCCGCGGGTCGGCATCGCCGCCCATCACCAGGCCAACGCCGTGCTTAGATTGTTGCTCGGCGAAGATCCGGAATAGAAAGCATTGCCTCATGATCAACCTGACGATCAACGGCCAAACCCAATCCTGCGACGCCGACACCATCGATGGCCTACTGCAACATCTGCACCTGACCCAGAGCCAGGTGGCCGTCGAACTCAACGGCACTATCGTTTTCCGAGACGCTTTTGGCGACAGGTCTCTTCAAAATGGCGATCAGCTGGAGATCGTTCGTTTTGTAGGCGGCGGTTGAGCAAACTCCCTAATTTTATACCGAGGATTCCATGAATAATCTGATAATCGCCGGACGTTCCTTTTCTTCCCGCCTGCTGGTGGGCACCGGAAAATTTGCCTCCCACCAGCTGATGGCTGATGCCCTGGTCGCATCCCGTAGCGAAATCGTCACCGTCGCCCTGCGGCGGGTCGATATCGATCGTCCCGATGACGACCTACTGGCCCATATCGACCGCCGCAAGTACCTGCTGTTACCCAACACCAGCGGTGCCAGGAACGCCGAAGAAGCGGTACGCCTGGCCCGATTGGCCAGGGCCGCCGGCTGTGAGCCCTGGATCAAGCTGGAAGTGACTCCCGACCCCTATTACCTGCTGCCCGATCCCATCGAAACCCTCAAGGCGGCGGAAATTCTGGTCAAAGAAGGTTTCATCGTGCTGCCCTATATCAACGCCGACCCGGTCCTGGCCAAACACCTGCAGGAAGCCGGCACCGCCACGGTCATGCCTCTGGGGGCACCCATCGGCACCAACAAAGGGCTGCGCACACGGGACAGCATCGCCATCATCATCGAGCAAGCTATCGTGCCGGTGGTGGTCGACGCCGGCCTCGGAGCTCCGTCCCATGCCGCCGAGGCGATGGAGATGGGCGCCGACGCGGTGCTGGTCAATACCGCACTGGCCGTCTCTGTCGACCCGGCCCGCATGGCCGCCGCTTTTGCTAAAGGGGTAGAAGCTGGCCGCGAGGCCTATCTGGCCGGACTGGGTGCCGTTCGCCGGCAAGCCGACGCTTCCAGCCCTCTGACCGGATTTTTACGAGACTAAACAAGATGATGTAGTCATCTCATGACCTTTTTCGAAAGCATCGAACGTGGCCTTTTTAAACGAATTTGAAAACTGGAACGCCGATACAGTACAATCCCGAATCATGGACGCAACGGCCGCCGACGTACAACGGGCCCTGGCCGGCGAACAGCTGCAACTCAACGATTTTTTCGCTCTGTTGTCCCCTGCCGCCGAAAAGCAACTTGAGGCCCTGGCTCAGCGAGCCCATCGCCTGACCCAACAACGTTTCGGCAAGACCATTCAGCTCTATGCGCCCCTTTACCTGTCCAACGAATGCTGTAACGGCTGCCTGTACTGCGGCTTCAACGCCAGCAACAAGATAAACCGCTGCACCCTGAACCTCGACGAGGTGGAGCAGGAAGCCCGCATTCTCCACCAGCGAGGCTTTCGCCATGTGCAACTGTTGACCGGCGAGGCCCCTCAATCCGTCGACAACGCCTATCTGAATGCAGCAGTAAAACGCCTACGTCCTCTATTCTCCTCCATCTCCATTGAGGTCTATCCCATGGAAACCGTCGGCTATAAACAAATGGTGGCCGCCGGGGTCGATAATCTGACCGTCTACCAGGAGACCTATGACCGCGAGCTCTATGCCGAGCTGCATCCTTTCGGGCCCAAACGGGACTTTGATTGGCGACTGGCGACGGCCGAACGGGGCGGCGCGGCCGGTCTGCGCTCCATCGGCATCGGCGCCCTGCTCGGCCTGGCCGACTGGCGCAACGAGGGGTTCTATGTCGGCCTGCATGCTCGCTATCTGGCCAAACACTTTTGGCGCAGCCGCATCAATATCTCTTTTCCACGGCTACGGCCTGCCGACGGCGGGTTTGCTCCGCGCCGACCGGTTTCCGATTCGGCCCTGGTGCAACTCCTCTGCGCCCTGCGGCTACTGATGCCCGATTCAGCCCTGGTACTCTCAACCCGGGAAAGTGCCGCCCTGCGCGACCACCTGTTGCCCCTGGGCATTACCCAGATCAGCGCCGGTTCCTGCACTGCGCCGGGAGGCTACAGCCATCAGGAAAACACCAACCAGCAATTCGCCATCGACGATGACCGCAGTCCGGAACAGATCTGCGCCATGCTTATAAAAGCTGGTTACGATCCGGTGTTCAAGGACTGGGATCAGGCTTTTCTCGATAATGCCAAAGGGGTATAACATGACTCGGCCAAACCCCGTCAATTTTTCCCTCTATCTGATTAGCGCCCAAAA
>CAZKQY010000280.1:0-3593 GCA_964555005.1 uncultured Syntrophotalea sp.
ATCAAGCCTGGCCAACTGGTGACGGAAGTTGATGCGGTGGTCTTCAGCGGCGAAGTTCGCAAGATACACGGACCGGTAAAATCCAAGTTCGGTTATCATCTGGTTCAGGTTTTGAGCCGTATCGATTGATGAAGGTCTGTATCCCGGCACTGCTCACAAACGGAATGTATGATTTATGACGGATAAACAGCACCCCTTTCAGGCCCTTTCGCCGTCTTATATTATGGATGCGGTGGAAAGCTGCGGCTATATCTGCGATTGCCGCACCCTGACTCTGAACAGCTACGAAAACCGGGTTTACCAGGTCGGACTCGAAGACGGGGCACCTTTGATCGCCAAGTTTTATCGTCCCGAGCGCTGGAGTGTCGAGCAGATTCATGAGGAACACCAGTTCTGTTTTGAATTGGTGGAACATGAGTTGCCGGTGGTGGCCCCTCTGGTTAATGATCAAGGCGAAAGTCTGTTTGTTCATGGACCCTTTCGTTTTGCTCTGTATCCCCGACAGGGCGGTCACGCTCCGGAACTGGATAACCTCGACAACCTGTTGATCCTCGGTCGTCTGCTGGGGCGTATTCACCGTGTCGGTGCCTTGCGGCCATTTCAGCACCGGCCCCGCCTTGATAGCCAAAGCTTTGGTCACGACAGTGTTGCTCTGATCAGCGAAAGCTTCGTGCCTCCGGAGACCAAGGCCAATTACGATGCCCTGACCACTGATCTGCTGCAGGCCATCGAGACGATCTTTGCCGACACCATCGACCTGCGTTATCTGCGGGCGCACGGCGACTGCCATAGCGGCAATATTCTCTGGCGCGATAATGCTCCTCATTTTGTCGATTTTGACGACGCCCGCATGGCTCCGGCCATTCAGGATCTGTGGATGATGCTGTCCGGTGATCGGGGCCGTCAGCATGCCCAGTTGGCGGAGTTGGTGGAGGGCTATAACGAGTTTTTCGACTTTCATCCCCGCGAATTGCGTCTGATCGAGGCCCTGCGTTCGTTGCGTATGCTGCATTTCTGCGCCTGGTTGGCAAGGCGTTGGAACGACCCGACCTTTCCCCATCATTTTGCCTGGTTCAATACTCCCCGGTACTGGGGCGATCACATTCTCGAACTAAGGGAACAGATCGCTGCTCTCAACGAACCCCTGTTGCAGTTGGCCTGAGCGACCTATCGATATGAACATTATCGCCCAGGAAATCATCCGCCATCTGCCGCAGGCGGAAGAGAGCCGCCGTCTGTTTCATGGCCGCGGCCATTGCTTTCCCGGCTTGGAAGATCTGGTCATCGATTACTATCCGCCCGTGGTTCTGGTGATCCTCTACCGTGAGCGGCCGCAGGATTGGTTGAGGGAATTGACCGATTTGCTGCTGTCGATGTTGCCTGTTGCGCCACAAGGTATCCTGCTGCAGGAGCGTTTTCGACAGGGAGCGCCGAGCCGTTTGCTGCAGGGCGAACTGCCTGATGAGGTCGAGGCGCAGGAAGACGGATTGCGCTATCGGCTGCGCTTGGGGGATGCACAGAATGTCGGGTTTTTTCCCGATATGGCGGTGGGACGGCGGTTGTTACGGAAGTTGGCAAGGAATAAGCGGGTGCTTAACCTGTTCGCCTATAGCTGTTCCTTTTCGGTGACGGCTCTGGCCGGCGGTGCCGAACAGGTGGTGAATCTCGACATGAACCGTGGCGCCCTGGACCTGGGTAAACTCAACCATCGTCTCAATAATATCGACCTGCGCCGGGCCGACTTTCTACCCATGGAGCTGTTTCGCAGCTTCGGCCGTTTGTGCTGCTGTGGGCCCTTTGATCTGGTGATATGCGATCCGCCAGCCAGTCAGGGCAAAAGCTTCACTGCCGAGCGTCACTGGCCCAAGTTGATTCGTCGCCTGCCGGAATTGCTCACTCCTCACGGTGAAGTGCTGGCCTGCCGCAGTACTCCCACATTGACCAATCGTGATTTGCAAAAGATGTTTTCAGAACTGTTGCCCGCTGCTCAGTTGATTGAGCGTCACCAAGACGGGGACAATTTCCCCGAAGCCAACAACGAGCGGGGTACCACAGTGTTACACTATCGGCTGAACTAAAGGTTTTGACAGTGTGGAAAATGCTGACAGTGGCGTAATGCCAAGACGTTTACGCACTGCGCTCGGTGTGGCCGGAGAGAGTTCCAGCATTTCTGCTGTCGTTCGCACTCTTTTGACCAAATGGCTATTCTGCGCCAGAATCTGGCGTTTCTGGTCATACCAATGATTGTCTTCCAGGCCGACTCGAACTCCATCGCCAAACATCAGACCGAGTATATTGGCCTGTAACTGTTGCTGCCCGATGCCGGCTGTACACCAGATCGAATCGGCTGGCAACTCATTAATTAAAGCCGTTAATTGTGATGGGGTGGTCTGAGCGCCAGCGATGTTGCCGAGGAGGATGTTGAAATAGTAGGGAGGGTCAAGAACGCCTTTGTTAATCAGATATTTGGCATAGTTCAACATGCCCAGGTCAAAAACTTCCAGTTCCGGTTTGATCCCCTTTTCTGCCATCATCTCAGCCAAACGCCAGACGACATCTGGAGCATTGATACTGGCCTGGCCGTTGAAATTTAGAGAACTGAGAGTCAGACTGCCCATGTCAGGCCGCAGGTCCCCCGACAACATTAGGGGATCTGTTCGATTGGTGAGGTCTTGATATTTACGGCCACTAAGGGATACGCACAGGGTCAGGTCAGGGTGGAGGTTACGAATTCCGGCGATGATGCGGGCATAGATATCCCTGGAATAGTGGGGGTTGCCACCATCGTCGCGGGCATGGATGTGTACCAGGTTAACACCCAGGGCAACACAACGGTCAACGTCCGCTACGATTTCTGCCGGAGTCAGGGGCACATGGGGGGATTGTTGACGAGTAAGCAGCATGCCGGTCGGGCATAGATTCATGATAAAGCCAGGGGGGGGATTGTTGTGGCTGGCGAACATAAAATAAACCCTCTTTCGACGAGAAAACATTGCAGCTGTATTGAAGCGGTGGGTTACAGCTTGCTTGGTAGTGGAAGTCAGTTTCCATCTGGAAACGACCACTCCCTCCGGGGGTTTCAGATCGACACTTGTCAGCAGGCGTGTATCCTGGTCTGTTCGATCAGGATAGCGGCCGCTTTACGTATACCATCGAATTGGGATTCGAAATCTAGATAGAACTCTGCTTGTGCATTTTGGCCGGGTGGTGAGTTGAAGTGCCATACCTGGCCGCAGGAATTGACTTCAATGACATAGAGCTTGCCACTCGGTTGGTCGCGGACGATGTCAATCCCCAGTAAAGGGTTTTCAGGAAAAGCCTGATGGACGCGTTCGCCTAAGGCAATAACCTCACGGTCATTGCAGAGTTCGAATTTGCAGCCTTTGCCGCTGGAACAGATCGACACTCCATGACCTCCCTTTCCTGTCCGGAACTGGTCGGGACCGAGCAGGGGGCAGCGTTCGCGGTCGGCCTCAACTTGCCAGGCTAACAAAACTGTAACTATTCAGCAAAAAAGTTCTTGACAGCCTTTTTCTGAAAAATAAGTAAAACAGCAATGCCTCCGATGGTTTTCCAAATGGGCATTGTCACGG
>CAZKQY010000281.1:0-14593 GCA_964555005.1 uncultured Syntrophotalea sp.
CAACGGTCACATTCCGCTAACGGATATGAGGCGCCGCTGGTCTTTGAGATGATGCAGGAAGCTGCGTAAAAATGTGTCCGGAAAAGTGTTGACAGATCAGGCTCAGTGTAAAAAAACTGGCACACCCCGTCACCACAAGGGGCGCAAACGCCAACTTTTTTTTACACAACGGCAGGTCAGATGAATGGCGTATTTAGAGGAGGTGGTACTTTTTGAGCTTGCATTGGAGGTTGCGGCGGCTGATGCCGAGCAGTTCGGCGGCTTGGGCCTGAACCCCCTGAACCGGTATCAATGCTTTGCGGATAAGCTCAGCCAGTCCCTTAGGAATTCCTGCTGGACCAGTAACTGGCGATTCAATTCCTCTGCGGCATCCACCTGACGCCGCCGCTACTCACTGAAACTCTGCACCAGGGTGCCGATCATAAAATAGGTAAGACAAAAGATGATCAGCTCTGGAATTTCTTCGGCGCGCAGCATCGGATTGGAAAAGAAGGGGATTGGCAAACAAGCCCCGTAAAGAAGTGACGCCAGGGCGCAAGTCAGCAGCATAAGCAACAGACCGAGATTAGTGAAGGCCGCAGACGAGGGGATGTAACCATGGGCTTTACTCTGCAGAAACAGGGGTGGCTAGATCATAGCAAAGCGTTGGTCATTGAACAAAAAAAATCGCCCCATGTTCACATGGGCGATTGACATATAAAATTCTTAATAGGTTAACCAGGGAGGAACAACCGTATGAAAGTCTAGCGGGGTTTACCAGACCAGATGCAGCTTGAGACCATAGGTCGGATTTAACAATTCATCGGCCGCAAAAACGATACTCAAAGGACTGGTCGGCAAAGCAACCTGGATTCCAGCAAAAGAGTTCGCTTCGGTAAAGGCCCGCTCCCGCAGCACAGCTGGTTCCAGCTCAGGGGGAAGTTCGTTTTCGATATCCGGGGTGTTGCTTCCCACCGCGAAAGGAACGGCAACTAGATTCAACTCAACCTGCTCAACCTGCTCGGCCGCTGCGGCAGCCGAGTGGCAGCTATCCGCTGCAGAGAGGCTCAGTTCGGTGGCGGGGGCGATTCCAGCGGCCATCACCAGCAGTAAAGTTACCTGGATCATGATCATAAGCTGTCTCATCGGTCTCTCCCCTTTCCCGCCGAACAACACTCATTGCTTTTACCGGCTGCATTTCTTCTTTGCAATTGTTATATTCAACAAAGGTGCCAACACAAACAGCGCTGAAGGCATAAACAACAGTCCGGTCTTTTATATGGCGACCTTACAGACAAAAATCGGTCCATATCCAGGGCCGACCACTAACAAAAAGTGTGGCATTTAAGCCACAGTCGTGCCCATCGAAAGCGGCTATTAGGTCAAAACACGGCCTTTTTTGACAATTCTCGACCAAGGGCGATGGCCTCGAACCGACAACCGATTCCAACAACGGGAAAACGACGGCAATATGACCTGTGCAGAGTTTTCACAGAACCCAGCAAAGGGAAGACTTCTGGCGGTAGGGGATATCCACGGCTGCTGCGACCTGCTGCAGCAGCTAATGGGGCAGGTCGCACCAAGCGCGGATGATCAGGTCGTCTTCTTGGGGGACTACATCGATCGCGGCCCCGATTCCCGCGGAGTGATCGACTATTTGCTCAATTTTCACGAACGATGGCCGCAAACGGTTTTTCTCAAGGGCAACCATGAAGCGATGTTACTCGATTTTCTTGCCGGACACGAACGTCTGCGCTATCTGCTGAGTGGCGGGGAAACCACCCTGTGCAGCTACCGGGAGAAGGAACAGCTAACGATTCCACCGATCCATCTGCAATTCCTCCATGATTTACGGCTCTATTTTGAAACGGAGCACCATCTCTTTGTTCACGCCGGGCTTCGCCCTGAGATCTCACTTAAAAACCAGAGAGAGGAAGATTTACTCTGGATTCGCGAAGACTTTCTCAAATCCAACTATCGCTGGAACAAGACCATCGTCTTCGGCCATACCCCCATGCGCAAACCACTGCTTGGACCCGATCGGATCGGCCTTGACACCGGTGCCGCTTACGGCCGATGCCTGAGCTGTTGCGATGTTGTGAGCCGAAAAATCTGGATGGCTCGAACACAGCGACCGGCTTAAAAAAAACCGGTTATCAGCAGGCCTGCAAGGGACTATTCGATCGCCGTCGTTTGCCGACGAAGCAAATCACCCGGCCGGGTGCCAGCCGGCAAGGGCATATTGATCAAAGCATTGGGTTGCGCAACAGTCAAAGGCAGATCTTTTTCGGACGCCAGGAGGCCGACACAAAAAGACGCCTGGCGCATTCCCGGACCGATTAACTCCAAATCCTCGCCGGGAAAGAATCGATTGCGGCCCTCCACAAGCCCTCGTCCATCTTCAGCGACGGACAACACCACGCCGACAAAATCATAACTACGTCGATAAGTGGAATCACTGCTATGAACCTGGGCATCCCGAGACTCGCTCAAAAACCCGTTGCCATAGGGCCGATGACTGACCTTTTCCAGCTCCTGTCGCCAGGCCGGATCACAACAGTAGCTCGCCGGATCGGCCAGATAGCAATCGAGGGCGGCCCGATAGACGCGGGTAACTGCGGCAACATAGTAAAGCCCCTTCATCCGTCCTTCGATTTTAAAGCTGTCGACCCCGGCATCAACCAGCTGGGGCAAATAGTCGACCAAACAAAGATCGCGACTATTCAGTATATAGCTACCACGGGAATCCTCTTCGATGGCAAAGTACTGCCCGGGCCTGGTCTCCTCCATCAGAGCATATTGCCAACGGCAGGATTGGGCGCACATCCCACCATTGGCGCTACGATCAACCAATGCTGCAGACAGCAAGCAACGTCCGGAATAAGCCACACACTGGGCCCCGTGGACAAACACCTCAAGTTCTGCGGTAGTCGTTGTCCGAACCTCCAGAATCTCTTCCAAGGACAGTTCCCGGGCCAAATTAACCCGCTTAACCCCGGCCTTTCGCCAAAATTCGGCGGCGGCACCATTGGTTGTGTTGGCCTGAGTCGAAAGATGAACCTCGCGGCCGGGATCGATACGCCGCACCGTCGCCAGCACCCCGGGATCCGCCACAATATAAGCATCAAGATCAAGGGCTCGCAACTCTTCCAGATAGTCGTTCAACTCTACAAGTTCGGCGGGACGCAGATAGGCGTTCAAGGTCAGGTAAAGTTTTTTGCCGGCGGCGTGAACCAAATCTCTGGCTTGTTTCAACTGCAGCAGACTGAAGTTGCCGGCCATAGCCCGCAGGCCAAAGTGATCCCCTCCCAGATATACCGCATCGGCCCCGTAAGTCAGAGCCGCTTGCAGTTTTTCCAAATCCCCTGCCGGGGCCAATAATTCAGGCTGACGCATAGACTGTACTTCTCCTTCAAAAAACATTTGGGTAACCAGTGCCTTCCCAAGCGGCTGAATCCATTTCAAGAATGACTTATCATTGTACATGCAAGATAACATAAAAACCGCCCCCGGGGAAAATGTGCGGATACTCTTCACAACCCCATTCCCCCTTGACAAGTGCCTAAAAAGCCTATAATTTTCTAACTAGTGTCCAGGTACCTATCCTTTATACTACAGGCGGCGAACTGGCTGCCCGAACGGATTTTCAATGCGTTTTAAACTACACTTCATGGTAATGCTGCTTGCAGGCTCTTTTCTCGGCGGTTGCGCTGTCTCGACCCAGACGCCAAACAGCTCCAGGACGCTGAAGGATATCGCTCAGATGAACAGCACCCAACAACAACTGGATCAACGCATCGACCAACTGCAACAACAATTACAGTTGTTGGAGACCCGCCTGGACGAGCAGCAGGCCGCAACCGTCAAATTACAACAGGCAGCAGCACAAAAAGGCACCACAGACTGGCAAAAGACCGAACCAACCTCCCTGCCCAAAGCCTCAACAGCCCCCCAAAATTCTCCGACAGAACTTTATTTAAAGGCTTTTGCCGATTACGCCGGCGGCCGCTATCAACCGGCTATTAAGGGCTTTACCACCTTTATCGACAACTATCCAGGCAACGATTATGCGGGGAATGCACAATATTGGCTCGGAGAATGCTATTACGCTCTTGAAGATTACCAGCAAGCGACAACCGAGTTTGAAAAAGCCGCTTCTCAGTATCCTGAAAGCGGCAAAGCTCCCGAGGCCTTATTTAAAATGGTTCCGGCACTGCGCCGCCTTAATCAATTCGAACAAGCTCGGGATGCCCTGCAATTGCTACTGCGGCGCTACCCGGACAGTCCGGCGGCGGCCAGAGCCAAAGCTGGGAGCTAAAACCGTACCAGACCCACAGCCACCCGGTTACCAGAGACATCTTACATTGTTTGATTATAGGGGGTTTTCATGTCCATCTTTCAAAAAGCACTGTTGCTCTGCTGCCTGCTATTGCTGCCCCTTTCCGCAGCAGCTCAGACGGAACCGCACATCTACACAATAAAACAGGGGGACACCCTGTGGGGCATTTCACAGCGCTTCATCAAGGACCCCTATTATTGGCCTAGCCTCTGGTCCCACAACCCCGCGGTGACCAACCCTCACCTGATCTATCCAGGCCAGCAAGTAGCCATTTACGACGGCCGCATCGTTTTTCTGCCGGAAGTCGTTGAGCCCGGCGAGGCTATACAATCGGAGACCCTATCCGAACCGCAACCGGAACTCACTGTTAAAGCTTTCAGCAGCACCGAAGGTTTCGTCAGTCTCAGCCAGCTGGAAATTGCCGGCACCTTGGTCGACGCCACCGACAACCGACTGATGATGGCCGAAGGGGATCAGGTTTTTGTTGAAATCGAGACCCCCGAGGGCCTGCAGCCAGGAGACCTTTACACCTTGATTCAGGTCGGCGAAAAGGTCAAACACCCGGTAACGGATAAAGTCCTCGGCCACCAGACCTCTGTAGTGGGCCAGGTGCGCATTGAGGAAAGCACGCCGCCAATAGCCAGGGCCATCATTGTGCGTAGCGACAAAGAAATTATCCGCAGCGCGCGGCTCATTCCCAGCCAACTGCCGCAGCAGGTGATTACCTTGAACAAGGCTGAGCAGCCTTTGAAGGGCTATATAATCGGCGGCGAAAACGAAAAACTGGCTCTCAGCCAGCACGACATCATCTTTATCGACCTCGGTTATCAGGACGGCTTGCAAAAAGGCAACATGCTCTACATCACCCGCCCCCGCAAACAATCCGAAATGGCCCTCAAGGGTCACAACCTGGACTTGCCGGACGTTCTGCTCGGGGCCGCCGTGGTAGTAAGCACCCATGCCGAGACGGCAGCGGCCCTGGTACTCAAATCGACCCAAGCCATCTATGCCGGTGACTGCGCCGTCACCCCTGCCGAATAGGCTTTTTCGCCCTCACCAGCGACGCACTCAGTGTGCGAAAAGACTCCTCAAACAAAAAGGATTGAATATAAGTTCAATCCTTTTTGTTTTTCCCACCGATAACTATCATGACCAAAGAACAACAGGATTGGCTACGCCTGCATCTGACCAACGGCCTCGGTCGCGTTGGACTGATCCGCCTCATGGAGGCCTTCGGCTCGGTATCGGCAATTCTAGCTGCCGATGCCGACGTCTGGCGACAAAAAGCAGGCATTCGACCGGCGGTAGCCTCAGCACTGCCTGCCCCGCACGATCCAAAACTGCTGAAGACCGCCCAGCTCCTCGATGAGCTGGGCGTCACCATCATCACCCTCTGGAACCAGCAGCACTACCCCGCCGCTTTACGCAGCATCTACGATCCCCCCGCCCTGCTCTATGTCCTTGGCTGTCTGCCTAAGCAACAGGCCTTTGCCGTTGTCGGCTCTCGTCGGGCGTCTCGTTCCGGGCGACAACTAACAACGGATATTTGCGCCGAACTGGCAGCTCATAACATCACCGTGGTCAGCGGCCTGGCGCGAGGTATCGACAGCGCAGCCCATAAGGGCGCTCTGGAAACAGGTCGCACCGTAGCGGTGCTGGGTTGCGGCATCGACGTGATCTATCCGCCGGAAAACGCCGACCTGGCTCAGAACATTATCGCACAAGGAGCCATCCTCTCCGAATATCCGCCAGGCACACCGCCGCTGGCCGGTCATTTTCCCGGCCGAAACCGCATTATCAGCGGCTTGAGCAAAGGAGTGCTCATCGTTGAAGCAGCGCAGAAAAGCGGTTCTCTACTCACGGCGGACTTCGCTCTGGAACAAGGACGGGAGGTCTTTGCCGTGCCCGGCCCGGTCTACTCCCAGACCGGTGGCGGGGTCAATCGTCTGCTCAAAGACGGTGCCCACCTGGTCACCGAAGCGAGGGACATCCTCGACGTACTCTGGTCCGACACAGCTGCCAATCTACCGATTCTAACCAACGACCCGCTGCCGGAGCGGCTGAACAACGAACAGTTAAGGGTCTATCGAAACCTCAGCGAGGAACCTCTCCACATCGATCAACTGGCCAGGAAATGCTCCTTGACAGCTATGGAGCTTTCCGCTATTTTACTGCACCTAGAACTCGAAGGCGGAGCGGAACTGCTCCCCGGAATGCGTTACATCCGTAAAAACCCCCCCAGGCAACGCGGAGGTTTATGACCGGGAACCCACCAAAAGAACGGGTGCTGACCATTGTCAGCATCATCGCCGAGTATGTCGCCGAAGAAAATCGGCTTCCCTCCAGTAGCGACATTGTTGAAGAACTACTGGCTTCAGGTTTCAACGCCGAAGAAATTGATGCCGCATTTCTCTGGATGGAAAGTTTTTCCTTTCAGGGCGACGCTTCTGCACACACCGAACTGACCATTCCCAGCCAACGTATTTTTACTGCGGAAGAGTGCCAGGCCATTTCCTGCGAAGGACGGGGCTTTTTGACGCAGATACGCGGACTGGGAATTCTCGATGATGCCTCCCAGGAGGACATCATTCAAAAAGCCGTTCAGTTGGACGAGGACGAAGTGACTCTCGCCGACATGAAGAATTTGACCGTCCTGACCCTGCTGACCAGGTCTCACAACGAATGGTTGCGAGAGGTCGATTGCTTCCTGGATGACGACTGGACACGGCTCTACCATTGATGGCGGCAGATGGGCTGCGGACACCGCAGCCCATTTCGATTAGCACCCTGCTCGCAATCTTCTTAGGGCCTGGCAATTTCTTGCTAACAACCAATTGAGGCGTTCATGGCCAAATCACTGGTGATCGTCGAGTCTCCCGCAAAAGCCAAAACCATCGAAAAATTCCTTGGCCAAAACTACAAGGTGTTGGCTTCCTATGGCCACGTGCGGGCGCTTCCAAGCAAACAGGGTTCCGTCGACATTGAGGCCGACTTTCAGCCCCTCTATCATGTGTTGCCGGAAAGCGAAAAACACATTGCCCTGCTGCAAAAGGAAGTCGCTAAATGCGATGAAATAATTCTCGCTACTGACCCCGACCGCGAAGGTGAAGCCATTGCCTGGCACCTGCTGGAAGCTCTCGGCATTGATGAAGCCGGCAAATCCCCCACGGTCAAAAGGGTGACCTTTCACGAAATCACCAAAAATGCGGTGCAAGACGCAGTAGCCAACCCGGGACACATCGCGCGGGACCTGGTCGATGCCCAGCAAGCCCGCTCCATCCTCGACTATCTGGTCGGTTTTAATTTATCACCCTTTTTGTGGAAAAAGATTCGCTACGGCCTCTCCGCCGGCCGCGTGCAATCCGTCGCCCTGCGTATGATCTGCGAACGGGAAAAAGAGGTCCTGGCCTTTAAACCCGAAGAGTATTGGACCATCGAAGCCGATTTGCAGACCGAGACGGGAACGACCTTTCGCGCCCGCCTCCAGAGTGTCGACGGGCAGACGTTGAAGAAATTCGACATCGCCAGCGAAACCGATGCTACAACTCTGGTCGAAGCCCTGACCAATCAAACCATCCAGGTAGCAAGCATCAAGCGCACCGAAAAAAAGCGCCTGCCTTCCGCCCCCTTTACGACCAGCACCCTGCAGCAGGAAGCCAGCCGCAAACTGGGATTTTCTGCCCGCAAAACCATGACCCTGGCGCAGAAGCTCTACGAGGGGATCGACATCGGCCACGGTGCCGAAGGCCTGATCACCTATATGCGTACCGACTCGGTGGCTTTGGCGGAGGGCGCTCTGCAGGAGGCTAAAGAAGTTATCACCGAGCTGTACGGACCCGACTACGCTCTGGACAAGCCCCGCACCTTTAAGAACAAGGCGAAAAATGCCCAGGAAGCCCACGAAGCGGTGCGACCGACCATCATTGCCAACACCCCGGATAAAGTTAAGCCCCACCTCAGCTCCGATCAGTATCGACTCTATCGCTTGATCTGGATGCGCACCGTCGCCTCGCAGATGGCGGTAGCCCTGCTCGATGCCACCAGCGTCGACCTCAGTGCCGGTGACCGCTTTATCCTGCGCGCTTCCGGGCAGGTGATCCGCTTCGCCGGCTTCATGAAGCTGTATATCGAAAGCAGCGACGATGTCGAAGAAAAGGACGAAGCCACCCTGCCTCCGCTACAGGAAAAGGAGCTTGTCAACTGCCAGGAATTGCTGCCGGAACAGCACTTCACTCAACCGCCGCCCCGCTTCAGCGAAGCGCGCCTGGTCAAAACCCTGGAAGAATACGGCATCGGCCGGCCGTCCACCTATGCCTCCATCATCAACACCCTGACTTCCCGTAAATACGTGTACCTGGAAAAACGGGTCTTTTACCCCGAAGACGTCGGTATGGTGGTCAGCGATCTTTTATCCAATCATTTTGCACGCTACGTCGACTACAACTTCACCGCCCAACTCGAAGAGAACCTCGATGCAATTTCCCGCGGCGAAGCCCAGTGGCGACCAATGCTCAAGGAATTTTGGGAACCCTTCATCACCTTGCTGAAGCAAAAAGAAACCGAAATTTCCAAACAGGATGTCACCACTGAAAAGACCGATCGGGAATGCCCGGAATGCAAAAAACCGCTGGTGATCAAGCTCGGCCGCGCCGGCCGTTTCCTGGCCTGCAGCGGTTTTCCCGAATGCCGCTATACCGAGGCCTTAAATGGCGACGCCAAGGAAGAGCCGGTGGTTTCCGACCAGAAGTGCGAAAAATGCGATGCTCCCATGCTTATCAAGGAAGGCCGCTACGGCAAGTTCTATGCCTGCTCCGCCTATCCGGCCTGCAAAAATATTCAGCCGCTGGTCAAGCCCAAGGCTCTTGGCATCACCTGCCCGAGCTGCAAAGAAGGCGAACTGCAAGAGAAAAAGAGCCGCTACGGCAAGATCTTTTACTCCTGCAACCTCTACCCAAAATGCAAATACGCTCTCTGGGATCTGCCCATTGAAGAGCCCTGCCCGAAATGTGGTTTCCCTTTGATTGTTGAAAAGGTGACCAAGCGGGACGGAATCTATCGCAAATGCCCGCAAGAAGATTGCGACTGGAAATTGGTGCTGGTGCCACCGGAAAAAAAGCCCGTAAAGAAACCGACGGCAAAAAAGGCGGCAGCCAAGAAACCGGCAACCAAGAAGCCAGCGGTGGCGGCCAAAAAGGCGGCCCCTAAAAAGGTCGCCGTGCCAAAGCCCGCAACGAAAAAAGCACCTCCCAAAAAAAAGCCGGCAGTCAGCAAGCCTAAAAAGGCAACGACGACCAAAACCAAAAAAGACTGATTTCCAACCGACCGGGCCACAAAGTCCGGTCGGTTTTGCTTTACGGACCGGCATTGTACTCCGGTACCGTCCAAAGGATCCGCACGTGGCTCACACCCCGAAGATTACCATTATAGGTGCCGGCCTGGCCGGCTGTGAGGCGGCCTGGCAGGCCGCCCGGGCAGGCTGCGCCGTCAGCCTGTTTGAAATGAAACCCCAACGCTTTTCCGAAGCTCACCAGTCCTCCGATCTGGCGGAACTGGTCTGCTCCAATAGCCTGCGCGGAGCTGGCATGAACAACGCCGTCGGTTGTCTAAAAGAAGAACTGCGTCGTTGCAACACCCTGTTCATGGAAGCGGCTGATGCCACCGCCGTGCCCGCCGGCGGAGCACTGGCTGTAGACCGGGAAGGTTTTTCCGCCTACATCACCGAGCGCATCGCAAGCCACCCCCTGATCGAACTGCAGCGTCAGGAACTGAGTGAAATTCCTGCCGAGGGACTGGTCATCATCGCTTCGGGCCCCCTGACCTCGGCCAGCCTCTCCGGCGAAATCGCCCGTCTGACCGGCAGCGAGCACCTTTACTTTTACGACGCCATTGCCCCCATCATCGAGGCCGATTCCATCGACTTTTCCATTGTCTGGCGAGCCTCCCGCTACGGCCGTGGAGGCGATGATTACATCAACTGCCCCCTCAATCGCGACCAATACATGGCTTTCGTAGCCGCTCTGAAAGAAGCCGACAAGGTAGCGGGACGAGACTTTGAAAAAATCATCCACTTCGAAGGTTGCATGCCCGTCGAAGAAATGGCCGCCCGAGGCGACCTGACCCTGGCCTTCGGTCCGATGAAACCGGTGGGTCTGCCCGATCCGCGCACCGGCCGCGATCCCTTTGCCGTGCTGCAGCTACGTCAGGACAACCTGCACGCCACCCTGTACAACATGGTCGGCTTTCAGACCAAATTGACCTATCCCGAGCAGCGTCGCATCTTTAGCACCATACCCGGTCTCGAGCAAGCCCGCTTCGCCCGTTTAGGCAGCATGCATCGTAACACCTTCATCAACGCCCCCCGCTGCCTGCACAAGGGCCTGCAATTCAAGAACGATCCACGATTGTTTTTTTCCGGCCAGATCACCGGCATCGAAGGCTATGTCGAATCAGCAGCTACCGGCCTGCTGGCTGGTCTTTATGCTGCAGGACAACAGAAGGGCCAGTCGCTGCCGCAACCACCCGCGACGACCGCCCTCGGTGCCCTGTTGCACCACCTGGCCGCCTCCAGTCCGGAAGATTTTCAGCCCATGAACATCAACTACGGACTCTTCCCCGCCTTTGAGGGAGTGCGAATGAAACGCAGCGAACGACGTTTAGCCATGGCCGAACGGGCACTGACAGATATTGTCCCCTGGTGGCAAAAAATGGGCACAATCTTACCCTGATTCTGGAACCGACCGTTTAAAACAGCAATTTCCAATACGGTTTGTTTTTTGCATTAAATTATTCATTGGGCCTATTAAGGTCTGACTCCTTCACTATCATGGGCAAAGACTGCTATACTGAAAAACTATCGGACTTACCATGAGCAGACGGCCCGATTGAACTCCATTTAAAGGGGTTGTCTCCTGCTCCCCTGTATTGCTAAATTGAGATTTTATGGCTACTCCTTCGCCCATAGCTGAGTCCCCAGAGAAGTTGCTGAAACGGTTCGCCGAAGCACCGGAACTGAAACCCTTTGAACTGGCCCTCTATGACCACCAATTTCAATTAGTGGCGATTAGTACACCCCAGGCAGCTCTGTGCGGCAACTTCGCCAGTGCCTTTTGCAACCCCGCCTGCCATGCCGACAAAGCGGCCAAAATGGCAGCCACGGAATTCGAGAACGAACCGCGCCTGATTCACTGCCCCGGCAACCTGCAGCAATGCCTGGTTCCAGGCCGAAACGCTAACGGCCAACGTATTTATCTGCTCATCGGCGGTGGTCGTGGACCGCAAATCAATCTTCCCTACCTGGAAGAATTGGCCTGTCTCAATCAGAAGGATGCCCTTCCCCTATTGAAATTGTGGCATCAGTTGCAGCAATTCAAAACATCGGAGCTGCTGGCGGCTGGACGAACCGCCCAATTACTTTTCTTGCCCAACCCGGCTTCTGCTCCCGGCATCAATTCCCCCGGTCTGAGCGAAGCACTGATTGAGGCTCTGCTTCAGGCCGACAGCACCATGGCCTCAGCAACGGACCTGCCATCCCTGAAGGAAGCAATCAACTCCCTGCTGGAACCGGCCTTTGGTCCTCGTTCAAGTTCCTTATTAGCGCCAGAAGAGAGCACCCCCGACCTTCATTGTCTCGGCGGTTATTCTGCCGCCCCCCCATCGAAAGCAGCTTTTTTATCCTCAGAGGGTAACAACAGCACGCCGCCGACCGGCGACGAACAACTTACCTGCCTGCCCTTGCAAAGGGATAACGAACTGCTCGGCAGCCTGCTATGCTGTGGCCCCTCTCCCTCGGCCCGCGATCTGCAACTACTCAAGCTACTCGCCGAACGCATTAGCTACCGGCTGCAGCAGCTAAAAAGCCCTCAGATTTCCCCTGAACGGCCGGTCCTGGACAACAAAAAACTCCATCGCCTGCTGGCAATAAAAAAACCGCAGGAACTCTGCCGGTACATCCTTAAGGATGCCATAACTCTGGTCCCTGCAAGCAAGGCCTCGGTGATGCTGCTCAACAATACCGGCAGCAAACTCCATCTGTTGGCCAGCATCGGCATGAGCCAAGCCATGGCTGCCAACCTCTGCGTCCCGGCCAATAAAGGAATCGCCGGTCAAGTGTTACAAAGCGGGCTGCCTCTTCTAGTCGAAGATTTGGAACAGGATCCCCGTATCAGCAGCACCTCACGCCCTCGATTTACATCCAAATCCCTTCTTTGTCTACCTTTGACCACAGGGAACAAACACCACGGTGTTATCTGCCTGACCGATCGACAAGACGATCAACCTTTCACACAACAGGATCTGCAGCGACTAACCAGCTTGGCCGGTCCGAGCGCACTGCTCATCGAAAGATTACTCAACCGCCGAAAGATTGTTCAATTAATCGACCAAACCGCCCTTGATTCGGCAACAGGGGTCTACAGCGCCAACATGTTCCAGCGACGCTTTATCGAAGAAGCCAGCCGTTCGACTCGCCTGCAGCAGAGCCTCGCCCTACTGCTGTTCAAGAGCGACCAGCCGGACCAGACGAATCAGCAGCAAACCCTCGAGTTGGCTACCCGGCTGAAAGACTTGGTGCGCAAAATGGATATCGTCGGCCGCCTCGACCAGAATTTATTTGCCGTGGTGCTGCCTGACACCGCCAGAGAGGTGGCTCTGACCATTGGAAACCGCCTGCACGGGCAGAATGACGATGCCGAAACATACCTCAACTTCGGGGTATCCTGCGGCATTGCCCTCTATCCCAATAACGGTGCCTCCTTCAACTCCCTGCTGCAATCAGCAAAGGACGCTCTTGCAAGGGCCCACCAACAGGGAGGCAAACAAACGGCCACCTGCGAAAGCTCGGCCCTCAACAGTAAAATCGTCTTTATTTAAAAAACTGTCAGACTTAACGGACCGCAACCTTCACAAACTCACCTTACGTCAAAACACCTCTTAGGAGGCTGTCGATATCCACAGCTGCTCCTCTTTTCTTGCAAGGTTGTCTCTGTTATAAAAGTAGATGCAAGATCAGCAGCGGTAGCCCGGCAATTCATTTTTTTTGCTCTTTCAGAAGGCTAACATGTCCTCTCTCAACAATCCATCGCCTCATTCTCCCGAACCCTCCTTGCTGGTACTGGCTTCGGCCTCTCCACGCCGGAAAGAACTCCTGGCATCCCTCGGCATCAACGTTCAGGTCGTGCCCAGTCAGGCCGAAGAAACCTTGTTGGCAAACGAGTCGCCCCGGCAGCATGTGATACGCTTGAGCCGGGAGAAAGCCCTGGAGGTGGCCCGTCGCAAGGGAGTAGCAGGTCGCTGGTTTCTCGGCAGCGACACCGTAGTCCTGTGCGACGAGACCATTCTAGGCAAACCAGCCGATGCTGCAGAAGCCGCAGCTATGCTCCGCTCTCTTTCGGGCCGCAGCCATCAAGTGTTATCGGGCTACGCCATCTACGACCGCAGCAACGACAAGATAGAGTCCGAAGCGATAACCACCAAAGTCTGGTTCAAGAAGTTGACAGACCGGGAGATCGCGGGGTACATTGCCAGCGGTGAACCCTTTGGCAAAGCCGGTTCTTATGCCATTCAGGGTATGGGCGCTTTTATGATACCGGCCATTGAGGGCAGCTACAGTAACGTGGTCGGCCTGCCTTTATGCGAGGTGGTGGCCACCTTGGAACGCCTCGGTGCCCTGCGCCTGTTTGCCGAAACAACCTCGGAAGCAGAGTAGACAAACCGGACATCGCCAGAGGGACCCCTCCTTTTTCTTCCCATATCCGGAACCGACCATGAGCATTCAGGAAAATCTAACCGCTATCAACTTCCGTATCCTGCAAGCTTGCCAAAGAAGCGATCGAGACCCCTCTGAGGTTCGCCTGGTGGCGGTGTCAAAAACCAAACCGGCGACCATGATCGAGGAAGCGGCTGCAGCCGGCCAACAACTCTTCGGTGAAAGCTATGTCCAGGAATTCAGTGCCAAATTTGACCAACTCGGCACCACCCTCGACTGGCATTTCATAGGCAGTCTACAGACCAACAAAGTCAAATATCTGCGAGGCAAAGTCAATCTCATCCACTCCGTCGATCGGCTGTCTCTGGCCAAGGAGATTAATCGTCAATGGGCCAAGACCGACCAGGTCGTCAATATCCTCATTCAGCTCAACCTCGGCGCCGAGTCGACTAAGTCCGGTGCCGGCGAGGCGGAACTGGAGCAACTGCTGAGACAGGTGGCCCAGCTGCCCAACCTGCGTATTTGCGGCTTGATGGCCCTGCCCCCTTTCCTCGACGATCCTGAAGAGGTCC
>CAZKQY010000282.1:0-1901 GCA_964555005.1 uncultured Syntrophotalea sp.
TGCATTTCCTCGAGTTTCAGATTGATTTCCTGTTTATCTTCGTCAAGTAGAGCGCTGTTTTCCCACATCTGGGCCGCTTCACGGTAGGTTTCCGGGGTGGGGTTCATTATCAGCCAATCTTGTCGCTTGTAAACATCGCTGGTGATGGCACCGTTAGTTTTATGCTTCAAGCCGAGTCGGGGTACGATCATCCAGCTGGTGGTCGTTTGGCGCTGGTTGGGTGGGGTGTATTTGCGACTAGCCGGGACCAAGGGGTACCTGTTCCTGTCCATGTTTTCAGCATATTTACCGTGAAGGGTGCCGATAATAAGGTTGAGCTGATCTTTTTCGAAAAAAAGCCGATAGGTGGAGATGACCCGAGTAGTGTGCCCCTCGTGAATTCCAGCAATGGTGAAAGTGATGTCCTCGTCTGGGCCGGCCTGGGACAGTCCGTGGCTGAGGGTTTCGCCGAGGATTTCAAGTTCGTCCTGGCTGAAGACAGGTACCGATTTTTCATCTCCCTTAAACTGAACCTCCAGTGAGCCAAGAAGCTTGCGGATCAGGTTGGCGGAGAGTTTGACGGGGTGGTCGTTGTCTGGCACCAGAATGCTGTCGCGGTCCTGAGCTTCGATACGCACGAACTGGTCTTGTTGCTGCCAGATAACAGCCTTTACATCGGTTTTTTTATTATTCAGTCGATTCCCGCCACAGCTGGCAAGGAACAGAGTCAGAACCAAAACCGTCGTGACAATCATGCACCGATTCAGTGTTGCGGTTATGCCGAAAATTGCCTTATGTTCCATTGGAATCTCCTTTGATCAGCTTGGTAAGTTGTTCATCCTAATGCCGTGATAATACATCTTTATTACAGCAAAAGACACACCATGACTGAAGTGGAAGTGCTCCAGATGACCTGTTTCTAGTTAATTTACTGAAACCATTGAGAAAATTTTGGTTGTAAAAATATACTGAGGCTTCGGATAGGAGGATGAATACAGTGACAAATTGCCGTAGCTCCGAGAATTAAGACAGGTGTGTCAGTAATGAACTAATCTCTTGGGGGCGCCAAAACTTTCTTGTCGTTTTAGAGCTCATTGGAAAAGTGGCTGTTTCTTCATTTTGAATAACGTCAATTGTTTAGCAGGAAGCTTTAAAGGTCTAAGTTGCCGAGTGAAGTCCGCAGCTTTAGGCCATAAAAGAACCTATTTCCATAAAGGCATGATTACCAGAACATCGAGGGGCTCAACCTGTGTCCCACAGGTTGAGCCGTTTTGGTTGTTTTATGACCTGGTTGTCTAACAGTACACGATCTATCAGCCTTTTGTAAGGGCGTCAGGGCACGGCAATTTCATCGAGGAAAGCGACAACTGTTCGCAGAAAAGCGGCGGGCTGATCGGCGTGTACCCAGTGTCCGGCCTCTGCAATAGTTTCCAGGCAGGCCTGGGGAAAGAGGGTACTGATGGAAAAAGGCAGTTGCGGTGGCAGATAGTCGGAACGGTCGCCGCGGATGAAGAGGGTCGGGACCGCGATTGGGTTGGTAATCTGCAGGGCCGCGATCAGGCCGGGGTAGGTATCCCTGAGAACCGCCAGGTTGAAGCGCCAGGCGAAGCCTCCTTCGGCGCGGCGCTGCAGATTTTTCAGCAGAAATTGGCGCACGGCCGGGTCGGGGACGTCCGATAGCAGCAGGTGGGCCGCTTCGCTGCGTCTTTGCAGGCGGTTTAGGGGGAGACCGTCGAAAGCGGCAAATAACTCGTCGTGGCGCGATGTATAGGCTCCTGGCGCCATGTCTTCGACGATAAGGCTATGTAGGCGGTCCGGATAGCAGGCGGCGAACTGCATGGCGGTTTTGCCGCCCATGGAATGGCCAAGAAGGTGAACCCGGTCGAGCTTCTGGCTGTTTAAAAAAGCCAGAAGATCGTCAG
>CAZKQY010000283.1:0-3128 GCA_964555005.1 uncultured Syntrophotalea sp.
TCCTGCGGCACGGTTCTGATCTTGGTACTGGAATGGAAGAACACCTTGTGGCATAATTGTTTCACCTCGTTGGTGATATTTGTTTGCTCGCACAAACATCCTATCTCCCCAGCTTTGCTGGGATCAACGAGGTTCTTTATTTTTTAGCTGGTGGATTAGGGGTTGTAAGCAAACCTTAAATATTCTTATTGACCAGGTATTTTATTTGTGGGAGGATTTTTGTTTGAAATGAAAATCAATTTTTGGAATGGTTTTCGACACTAATCTGCCAACCCTCTCTAAAATGCAACTCTCTTTATGGCCTGATCTCTACAGGTTCAAGCCCCGGAAGGGCCTAAGGGAAAAATGAGGGTCGGAAAGTGTCAGTAACTTTTATCTATTAGCAACAAAGGAGGCACACCGCTATGTCGGTCAATAAAGTAATCCTGGTCGGAAATCTCGGCAAAGACCCCGAGCTGCGCTATACCGCCAGCGGCACCGCCGTCTGTAATTTCCCCATCGCCACCACCGAAAACTACAAGGACCGCGACGGCAACCGACAAGAAAAAACGGAATGGCATAACATTGTTGTCTGGCGGCAACTCGCCGAGATCTGCGGCAAGTACCTGGTCAAGGGCAAGCAGATTTATATCGAGGGTAAATTACAGACCAGAAAGTGGGAGGACCGCGACGGCAACACCAAGTACTCCACCGAAATTGTCGCCGACCAGATGCAAATGCTCGGTCGGGCCGGTGACGGCAACAACGCCGGCCCCCGCCAAGAAACCCCGCAAGAACCATCGATGGACCAAAGCGCATCACAAAACAATTACGATAAAGTCCAATTCAATCCCGACGACGATATTCCTTTTTAGTCGGACCCTTTTATTTTTTGTATAAAACAAATCTCAATAACAACTCGAAAGCCCCGGATTACGGGGCTTTTTGACTTGCTGGCAACATATATTTAAAGCTTAAAATATCTTTCAATATTTTCTATCTTATAATTCGTATATTTACTTATTGACTGAGGCCAAAGTCCTGCCAGAAGCATTGACGTTTTATAATGGCACACTTGTTTAGGGAGCAGGGGGCTTATTGTTGCAAAACCAACCACCGATTCTTACATCAAAACCGCCACCCATTCTTGAACCAAAACCATCCCCCAGTGGTTGCCGAAAACCATTCACCCTTTGTTGCCATGGAAACCGCCTGATAAATCCCAAGATAATCCAAGACTGAATTAAGAGCAAAATGTCGAACACCCCAACCACTGGAAACATAGTTGGGGTGTTCGACATTTTGGAAATGCTGCAATACGGGGGAATCCCGCCAAGTTCGCCTGGCGGGATTTTTTTGTCTGATGGATGGTGACCTATAGGCCAAATAAATCAACCTCGATGATATTCAAGGCTGATTTGCTCCGCCATTAAGACTAAGATCACGGGAGACTGTACTGGCGACATTTTGAAAAAAAACTGGGGTGTGCACTTAACTCCACCATGCACAGGATATTGAGACATCATTGAAAACGCGAGAGTCGCTGAGGCCGGTTTTTCTTGCATTTCAGTGCTGCGTTTACTAGAATTGCTACAAATCCTAGCGAAGAGGCTAATGTTATGTCAAAACGCAATCAGATCAATATAACCCTAGACGATGCAGAATTGCACAATGTCAGCGAATATTGCCGAGTTCACAACATGACGCCCCAGGCATTTTACAAGGCCGGTGGGCAAAGACTGATCACTGAAGACCTTCTGGAGCGGAGGGCCGATCTCATGACTTTGCAATCGCTAGAGGAGGTCAGGGATGGCCGTGCCACTCCAATTGACGATCTTCTTCAGATGATCGAAGAGGATAGAAAAATCGGGGAGGAAATGGTTAGAAACAATCTGCATTCAGCGAAGAAGACTCAGTAATGTCCGGGAAATATCTCCGGATCAAGAAAACTCCAACCTTTCTATCGGCCTTTTCGGGTGTTAGGGAATATTTGCGGATTAAAAGCCCATTGGCCTACCGTGCCCTACCTTCGACCATGATAACCATATTGGACGTCATGGATGAACATCCCCGCGCATGGCCGGTTAAACGAAAAATACTGAATGGTGTCGAGCAGGAGTTTCACCTTGCCGTAACAGATATCGCCTACAGGCGGCTTCATGTTCGATATGTCGTTGATGCAAACGATATGTGTTATCTATTGGCAGCCTGGGTTGACGGACAGGACGAACCCCGCTACATAGTTGAAAACTAGCCACCTAAACTTAATTCAATACAGCACAAGCAGAAATCCCCACAGGCCTTGCCTGTGGGGATTTTTAACTTTGCGAAGAAGTCTTGCATGGGAACCTAAAATGGAAGGTCGCCTAGCTGGTCAAGGAAGGCGGTATCGACCGGCCTAAAAACATCCCTGCTTGGCACGATCTTGTTTTTCCTCGTGCCGCGCATGTAATCTCGAAGGCCGAGCTGAATTTCCTTGGCCGGGAATGGTGGAATTCTCACCGCATGCTTAAGTAATCGCAGGAAAAGCAGTCCGCGAGACTTGGATTTGCGTCGGTTAAATCGAAAAGCGAACTCTTCCAGGTAGCGGTCAAGCTGCGCTGGGTGGACAGCACCTTGGTAAGGATTGAGCAAGGATCGCTTAAGCAACGATATAACACGGTGACAGAGGGGTGAGGGATCTTCGCCGACGGCGGCGGTGTAAAGCAGTTTGTGTAAATGGTTTGGGTTTCGGTTGTCAGTAAACCGGCATTCTTTCTTTAAACAGGATAGAGAATCGGTTGAGGGCAGCCTTCCAGTCCCGGATCGGCATGGTCCATTTCTTTGCGATATTGTTCAGCGCCAGGTAGAGCAACTTGAACATGGCCGCGTCGTTAGGGAATGATCCCCGGTTCTTGGTAACCTTGCGTATTCCGGTGAAACTGGGCCAGTGCTACCGTTTTAAACTGGACCACCGATTCCGGAGCAAAGTGGGCCACCTGTCGGAGCGAAGCGACGCTGGGATATTGAAGTGTTCTTTAAGATCTCAAAGAGCTATTTGCGCCTTGCAAAAGAGTTTCAGAGTCGCAGTTACGATGCGCTGGTTGCTCATACAACGATTGTGTTTGCCCGCTACATCATGCTGGAGTTAGCCAGACGTTCGACAAGTG
>CAZKQY010000284.1:0-6695 GCA_964555005.1 uncultured Syntrophotalea sp.
CCGTGACAATGCCCATTTGGAAAACCATCGGAGGCATTGCTGTTTTACTTATTTTTCAGAAAAAGGCTGTCAAGAACTTTTTTGCTGAATAGTTACCAATTTTTGAATATAAATGCTCGAGGTGGGTTCCGTTATTTGAAAAGATTTTTTTTTGATAAAAAATTTCTATAACAGGTTATGTGGGTTGCACCCTTAGCCCTATGGAATAAAGAAAGTGGATATTGGTTTCTTTGGCGAAAAGCTCACAGGGATACATAATTAGTATTTATTAGCAAGCGCTGTGATAATTCAGAGGTTTTAAGTGATTTCTGCTCCATCGAAATAAAGAATATAGCCTAATTTTTTTATTTTTTCTTATCCCTAGTTCTGCAAATTATGATAGCCTCCTTAAGCTTTCGCTGAACAGAAAGGAAGCCTTTATGGCAGAGATTATTGCCGTGGCCAACCAAAAGGGTGGGGTCGGAAAAACGACGACGGCGATCAACCTTGCAGCTTCGCTTGCCGCAGCAGAACAACAGACCCTCCTCGTTGATATCGATCCCCAGGCCAATGCCAGTAGTGGTGTAGGTCTCGACCGTAATGCTTTGAAGTATACAATTTACCACGCATTACTGGGTGAGGCCAAAGCCAGTGAAATTGTCTGCAATACACCACTACATTGTTTGCATATTTTGCCGGCAACTAATGATCTCATAGGTGCCGAAATAGAGCTGGTACCAGAGCCCGAACGGGAAACCCGTTTACGTACGGCTCTTTCTGAAATATCCAATAATTACAAGTATATAGTAATTGATTGTCCGCCATCTTTAGGTTTGCTGACGATCAATGCATTAACTGCAGCTGATTCGGTTTTAATACCTTTACAGTGTGAATATTACGCCATGGAAGGTCTTACTCAATTAAGTAAAACCATTCGTTTGATTCAACGTCAACTCAATCCCGCTCTTACGTTAAAAGGGATTTTATTGACCATGTTTGATCGTCGCAATAATTTATCTCACCAGGTTAGCGAAGAGATTCGACACCATTATACCGATCGGGTGTTTAATACCGTTATTCCTCGCAATGTTCGTCTTTCTGAAGCGCCAAGTCACGGATTACCGGTTTTACTTTACGATATTGCATCCACCGGGGCGGCGGCTTACCTGTCCCTGGCAAAAGAAATTATCTCAACGGGGAATTGATATGGCCAAAAGACCGGCTCTCGGAAAAGGAATTGGAGCACTTTTGACATCGGCAAATGATGAGGTAGGTCGTAAGTATTTTCTCTGTCCTATAGAGGAGTTACGGCCCCACGATCAGCAGCCACGTAAGTATTTTGATGACGCCAAAATGACCGAGTTGGTTGCTTCGGTACGTGAAAAAGGCATTATTCAGCCGTTGGTAGTGCGCCGCCTGGAGGACCATTATCAGATTATCGCCGGAGAGCGCCGCTGGCGGGCGGCGCAAAAAGCCTCCCTTCACGAAGTACCGGTAGTTATTCAGGATGTAACCGATGAAATGGCTTATGAAATGGCCATTATCGAAAACATTCAAAGGGAGGATCTTAATCCCATCGAGGAAGCCGAAGCTTATCGCCAGTTGATTCATCGATTTGAATTGACCCAAGAGGAAGCAGCCAAACGGGTCGGCAAAGATCGTTCTTCTGTCGCCAATGCCATGCGTCTGTTGAGGTTGCCGGATATTGTAAAAACCGATGTGATTAACGGCAATCTTTCCATGGGTCATGCTCGAGCCCTACTTTCCTTAGAGGAGAATCAGGATATTCTTGAAGCTCGCGAACAGTTATTACACAAAAAACTGTCCGTTAGAGAGACGGAAGCACTGGTTCGGAAAATAAAAAACTTCGCGCTGCAGCCGAAAAAGTTCGCTAAGCCACAACTCGATCCTGAAATACAGCATCTGGCCGAAGAATTGCAGAGAGCCCTTGGTACACAGGTGTCTATTCATTCAAAGAAAAAGGGTGGAAAAATAGAAATAAGCTATTTTTCTGCTGAGGATTTAGATCGCCTGCTTGAGCTATTGGGTGTTTCTTGAGAATTTATGGTATGAAAGGGAGGAAGGGTAAAAAGCTTATGCGCAAAGATGCGGCAGCGGATAAAATAAAAGCGTTTTTGGGTGTCGGAAGTCAGTTTGAGGGGACTCTGGTTTTTGAGGATATCGTTCGTATGGACGGTTCCTTCAGCGGTAAGATCACTTCAAAGGATACCTTAATCGTTGGTGAGACGGCTCAAATAGAGGCGGATATCTCTGTTGGAACCCTTATACTTAGTGGACGTTTCAAGGGGCAAATAACCGCCGCCGTTCGGGTGGAATTGCGATCGCCGGCTCAAGTTGAGGGATCCATTAATGCTCCATCTCTGGTTGTAGAAGAGGGTGTGTCTCTAAACAGTACCGTCAATATGGGAAAACCACAGCCTCTCACGACAGCAAAAATCACCGAATAAATAGCCCTAGAAAAAAGGTGTTTATTGAAAAAGGGATTGACAAGGGTCAGTTGCCTATTGTTATATTTGCGATCGTTGTTCGGGTTGTTTACATCTCTGCTCGATTCTAGAGGCTCGTCTTCTGCCAGACCCAAATTGGCATGATCAGAAAACCAAGGGTTTATCCAAATTATTTTCGAATGACTTTCGGGTTTTGAGGTATTGCTGTGATCAAGGTTGACTGGACCATTTTAGTGCAAGCGGCTAACTTCTTTATTTTGATGGGAGTTCTGCATCTGATCTTGTTCCGACCGTTGGGCAATATTATGCAGCGCCGGCGCGAGGAAATTGATGGAAATCTGCTGCAGGCCGGTTCTCTTGAAGAACAACTCATGGAAGGGTTGGCAGCCTATCAGGAAAAACTGCAGAAAGCCAAATTGGAAATTGCCAGCGAACGCAAACAACTTCATGGGGACTTGACCGCCGAAGCTGCACGAATCCTGGCCGTGGCTAATCAAGACGCTGCCGCTGAACTACAGAAGATTAAGGACCGTGTGGCGGATGAAAAGAAACAAGTCCTGGTTGAACTCAAAGTCCAGGCTGTGCCTTTGGCTGCCAGAATTGCTCAGAAGGTTGTGGGGAGGGCGCTTTGAAAGGCAGATTAATAGGCAAGGTTAATAGCATTGTTACTAGTGCAACAGTAGTCGGCTTTATAGTAGTCATGGCCGGCGTTGCCTTTGCTGCCGGCGACGGGCATGGTGCGGACAGCGGTGTTTTACTGAAGGACTTTCTGTATCGATGTTTGAACTTTGTTATTGTATTTGGCGTTCTTGGTTATGTTTTAGCTAAGCCTTTGCGCAAGGGATTGGGAGAGAGGCGAGCTAAGCTTATTGAAGCTTTAGAGCAGGCCAACAGCGCTCGCCAATCGGCCGAAGCAAAAGTGGCTGAATATGAACGCAAACTGGCTGACAGTGATCGCGAAATAGCCGAACTGTTACTTCAGGCCAAAGAGGCAAATAGCCGTACGCAGAGTTCTGTCCTGGCTGAAGCTCAGACCGCAGCCGAGAGGGTTCGTGAGGAAGCCCGGCAGTGCGCCGACCGGGAGATCGAACGGGCTCGGAGAGAGTTGCGTGCCGAAACGGCACAGATGGCCATAGGTTTAGCTGAAGAACGGTTGCGTCAGGAAATTACAGACGAGGATCGGGCTCGGCTGGTTATAGAAAATCTGCAGCAAATGGAGAGTCAATCGTGAGTGTCAGTGTGATATCCAAGCGATATGCCAGGGCCTTGGTGCAGTTAGGCCGGGAGCGGAACCTGTTGGACCCGTTCCGGGAAGAACTTGGGCGTCTGGTAAGGGCCTTTGCTGTGGAAAAACGGCTGGCGCTGTTGCTGCAAAGTCCATCCTTGGCAACGGATAAAAAACAGGGGGTCCTTGCCGGCTTGGTGGCCCTGCTTGAACTGTCGACTGAAATCAGCAATTTTCTCGGCTTGTTACAGAGCAAGGATCGATTGCGTTATTTGCAACAGATTGAGGAGGAATTTGGCCGTCAGGCGGATGAAGTTTCGGGTTTGCAACGAGTTCAGGTCCATACGGCGGTCGCTCTTCAGGATGGCGAACGCAATGCGCTGATCGCTTCGCTAGCGGCACGCAGCGGTCGAGAGATCGTACTGGAAGAGCATTGCGATCCGACTCTGATCGGTGGATTACAGGTAGAGGTGGCCGGGCAGATGCTTGATGGAACGGTGCGTACGCAATTGCAGCGGATTGCAAAGACCATAACAGAGGGTGAATAATTCTCATGGAAATTAGAGCAGAAGAGATCTGTAATATCATTAAAAATCAGATCGAGAATTTTGATCGTGAAGTAGAAGTTAGTGAGATGGGTACCATCATCTCTGTCGGTGACGGTATCGCCCGTATTTATGGTCTTGATAATGCCATGGCCGGTGAGCTGCTTGAATTTCCCGGTGAGTTGATGGGCATGGTCCTCAACTTGGAGGAAGATAACGTCGGGGCAGCGATTTTTGGCGATGCCCACCACATTAAGGAAGGGGACACGGTCAAGCGCACCGGTCGCATCGTTGAGGTTCCCGTTGGCGAGGAACTTATCGGGCGGGTGGTTAACGGTATTGGCCAGCCTATTGATGGCTGTGGTCCTATTGCTACTGACAAGACCAGTCAGGTGGAGGTCAAGGCACCGGGTATCGTGACCCGCAAGTCGGTCAATGAGCCGCTACAGACGGGACTTAAGGCCGTCGATGCCCTGGTCCCCATTGGCCGCGGCCAGCGCGAGCTGATTATCGGTGACCGCCAGACCGGCAAGACCGCTTTGGCCCTCGATACCATTATCAACCAGAAGGGCCAGAACATTGTCTGCATCTATGTCGCCATTGGTCAGAAGTGCTCTACCGTGGCCCAGGTAGTAGATAAGCTGCGCCAGCATGGCGCCATGGACTATACCATGGTTGTCTCAGCCAGTGCCGCAGATCCGGCGCCCCTGCAGTTCATCGCACCCTACACCGGGGTTACCATGGGCGAATATTTTCGCGACAACGGTAAGCATGCCCTGATTGTCTATGATGATCTCTCTAAACACGCTGTGGCTTACCGCCAGCTTTCGTTGTTGCTGCGCCGTCCACCGGGTCGTGAAGCTTTTCCAGGCGATGTTTTTTATGTGCACAGCCGGTTGCTGGAGCGGGCTGCCAAGCTTACGGATGAACTCGGCGGGGGTAGTTTGACCGCCCTGCCTATCATTGAAACTCAGGCTGGCGACGTTTCCGCTTACATCCCGACCAACGTCATCTCTATTACCGATGGGCAGATCTTCCTTGAAACAGATCTGTTCTATTCCGGGGTTCGACCGGCCATCAATGTTGGGTTGTCTGTATCCCGTGTCGGCGGCAGTGCTCAGGTCAAGGCCATGAAACAAGTGGCCGGGACTTTGCGTTTGGCCCTTGCTCAGTACCGGGAAATGGCGGCTTTTGCCCAGTTCGGCTCGGACCTTGACGCCGAAACCCAAAAGCAGCTCCATCGTGGGGCCCGCCTGGTAGAAATTCTCAAACAGCCTCAGTATAAGCCGTTGGCAGTGGAAAAACAGGCATTGATCATTTTCGCGGCCAATCATGGTTACCTGGACGATTATCCGTTGGGGGCTTTGCGTCGCTATGAGGAAGACCTTTATGCCTTTGTTGAAAATCGCCATCCGGAGATATTCGAGCAGGTGCGGGAGAAGAAGGCTATAGACAGCGATCTGCAAGTAGTGATCAATAGCGCTCTGGATGAATTAAAGAATGAGTTTGTGGCCTGAGCAAGGCAGAAGGCAATAGGCGATGGCGAACCTGAAGGTCATTAAAAAACGTATCAGCTCGGTTAAGAGCACCCAGCAGATCACCCGGGCCATGAAGATGGTAGCAGCGTCCCGCTTTCGTAAGGCTAACGCGGCTGTGGTGGCCGCTCGCCCTTATTCGAACAAGTTGCATGAGGTGCTTTCCAGCCTGGCTCTTCGTGAAGAGCGTAAAGTACATCCTCTCCTCGCAAGGCGTGGCAAGAAAAAGGCCCTGCTGCTGGTTATGACTTCTGACCGCGGCCTGTGCGGCGGATTTAATATTAATGTCGTCAAGGCTGCTGAAGGGTTTATTAACGATCCAACTTCCGGTTTTGAAGCCTATGATCTGATTGTCATCGGTCGCAAGGGCAAGGAACATTTTGCTCGTCGTCCGGCATACAACGTTACCAAGACTCACCAAGGGGTGACCAGTCAGGCTTCTTATGGTGTTGCGGCCCTGCTTGGACAGGAGGTTGTGGCCAGCTATAGCGAAGAGCTTTATGACGGTGTCTTTGTGATCTATAATGCCTTTCGCAGCGCTATCTGCCAGGAATTGACGGTTGATCAGTTGTTGCCTATTGTGCCCCGGGAAGTTTCAGAAGAGCCGGTGGTTGTCGACTATATCTACGAGCCGAATCGTGGCGAGGTGCTGAATTCGATTCTGCCAAAATATGTTGAGGTGCAGATCTACCGGGCTTTTGTCGAATCATTGGCCTCCGAGCATGGCGCTCGTATGAGCGCCATGGAAAATGCCACTCAGAACGCTTCGGATATGATTAACAGTTTGACCTTGCAGTATAATCGGGCGCGGCAGGCGGTGATCACAAAGGAATTGACAGAAATTATTTCAGGCGCGGAATCGATATAACAAGCTTACCCGCAACCGCGCTCGCGGTGTGAATCAGGAGGAAGAGTTCATTATGAATATAGGTAAAGTCTCCCA
>CAZKQY010000285.1:0-10009 GCA_964555005.1 uncultured Syntrophotalea sp.
AACATGATTACCGGTGCCTTGTTCGACCGCACCTACCGTTCCGGTGAAAGCTTCGAGCCAGCCGCTCTGCACGAAAGTGACATGCAGTACCTTTATCAGGATGAATCCGGTTACGTCTTCATGGATCAGAAGAGCTACGAGCAGACCACCCTGACGGAAGAAGCCCTCGGCGACCAGAAATATTTTCTGGTCGACAACATGGAGGTCAAGATTCTGATGTTCGGCGAGCGCGGCATCGGCATCACCTTGCCTAACTTCGTCAATCTGCGGGTTACCCAATCCGACCCCTGGATCAAAGGCGACACCGCCGCCGGCAACACCAAGCCGGCCACTGTAGAGACCGGCTATACCCTGCAAGTGCCGTCCTTCGTCGAAGAAGGATCCTTGATTCAGCTCGACACCCGCACCGGCGAATATGTTACCCGGGTCAAGGAATAAATGATCATGAACGGCAATTGGGCGCTTACCAGAAAGCGCGCCAGGCTGGAACAAAGAGCCCGGATCGTGCAGATGATCCGGGCCTTTTTTATGGCCCGGGAATATCTGGAAGTCGAGACTCCTCAGCGGTTACCGGGCAACGCCCCCGAAGCCCATATCGATGCGATGACCAGCGATGACTGGTTTTTACATACCAGCCCTGAACTGTGCATGAAACGGCTGCTGGCTGCTGGCTATGAGAAATTGTTTCAGATCTGCCACTGCTGGCGGGATGGAGAACGGGGCAAGCGACACTTACCCGAATTCACCATGCTCGAATGGTATGCGGTAAACTGCGACTACCGCCGTTTGATGGATGAATGTGAAATACTGCTTCGAGGGTTGGTGCCACAGGAAAATTTTATCTATCAAGGAGAGACCATTGACCTGAGCGGTCCTTTTGAACGGCTCACCGTAGCGGGGGCCTTTAAACGGTATACCAGCCTCGGACTGGCCGAGGCCCTGAAAACGGATCGCTTTGACGAACTGCTAACCCTGGAGATCGAACCGCACCTCGGCCGAGGACGGCCGACCTTTCTTATTGAATACCCGGCTGAGCTGGCAGCTCTGGCTCGCTGTCATCCCGAGCGACCTCAAGTAGCGGAACGCTTTGAATTCTATATCGCCGGGATAGAATTGGCTAACGCCTTTTCCGAATTGACCGATCCCACAGAGCAACGACGGCGATTCGCCGCTGATGAAGCCGAGCGCCGGGTGGCCGGCAAAACCCCCTACCCTGTACCTGAAAAATTTCTCACCGAACTGGCCGCCATGCCCGAAGCAGCCGGCATCGCTCTCGGCCTCGATCGACTGGTGATGCTCCTAACCGATGCCACCATTATCGATGAAGTGGTGACCTTCTCTCCGGAACTGCTGTAATCGCAAGTTGTACGCCGGTCTGGTTTGAAAACAATCACCAATTTCCCCAACAACCAAGTCAAAGCTGCATATAAACCTTAACCTCTTCACCATTGCAGCTCGGTGACCCCCACAAGGAACAATCTCTTGCATTGCAGTTGGGGCCATGAGCGCGGGGACAGGGAACTCCCCTGCCACTTGTTCGGCTGCTGACACTGACTCGCAACTGACCGTCGATACAACTGGAAGTGCCGTGGAAGGAACATTTCTCCTTGTTGCAGTCTCCTGAGAACGCAAGCGGACAGTAAAAAATCATCGCGGACTCCTTATCTCAGCGAACTTGTTCTTACAAAATCATCCATGAGCTTTATGGATTTAAACCTCTAAAAATTAATTTTAACTAAGTATATTTACTTTTTTGTCTTTGTCAATCAATGACCTTGATCCTTCAACGATACAATTACGAAAAAGAGGCAGACTGCCTGTTGCAGTCTGCCTCTTTTGATTGTCGCTTTTACCTGATTCGTTACTTAGACGATGGCTTGCATACCCTGCATAGCCGCACGTAATTCCTGACCGACTTCCTCGATGAGGTGATAGCGGATCGAAGCGTTAACCGCCACCAAGGTGCTGTTGTCGACACTGTTATCGGTAGTGTCGAGGCCCTTGCCAATGACATCGGTACCGACCTTGCTCATAAAGTCCTGCAGCAGAGGCACGCAGGCATGGGCGAAGAGATAGCAGCCATACTCGGCGGTGTCGGAAATCACCCGGTTCATCTCGTAGAGTTTCTTGCGAGCAATGGTGTTGGCGATCAGAGGAGTTTCGTGCAAGGACTCGTAGTAAGCCGACTCGGGCTCGATGCCCGAGGAGACCATAACTTCAAAAGCCAGTTCGACACCGGCCTTGACCATGGCTACCATCAAAATGGCCTTGTCAAAGTATTCTTGCTCGGAAATCTCGCCGGCTCCTTCAGTCTTCTCGAAGGCGGAATTGCCCGTCGCCTCACGCCAGGTCAGCAGGTTGATATCGTCATTGGCCCAATCTTCCATCATGGTGCGGGAAAACTCGCCGGACAGGATATCGTCCATGTGCTTTTCAAAAAGGGGACGCAGAATATACTTGAGCTCGGCAGCCAGTTCAAAGGCAGCAAGCTTGGCAGGATTGGAGAGACGATCCATCATGTTGGTGATGCCGCCGTGCTTGAGAGCTTCGGTAATAGTCTCCCAGCCGAACTGAATGAGCTTGACGGCATAAGGAGCATCGACGCCGTTCTGGGTCATCTTATCGAAACAAAGCAGCGCACCGGCCTGCAGCATGCCGCAGAGGATGGTTTGCTCACCCATCAGGTCGGATTTGACTTCGGCGACAAAGGACGATTCGAGAACCCCGGCGCGATCTCCGCCCTGAGCAGAGCAAAGGGCCTTGGCAATCTCCAGGCCGTCACCGTTGGGATCGTTCTCGCCGTGCACGGCGATCAGGGTCGGCACGCCGAATCCGCGCTTGTACTCTTCGCGCACTTCGGAACCGGGGCACTTGGGAGCGACCATGATGACCGTCAGGTCTTCACGAATCTGGGTGCCTTCTTCAACGATGTTGAAGCCATGGGCGTAGGAGAAAACCGCACCTTTTTTCATCAGCGGCACCACGGTGTTGACCACGTCGGTATGCTGCTTGTCGGGAGCGAGGTTCATGACAATGTCAGCAGTGGGCAGCATCTCTTCGTAGGTACCGACGGCGAAGCCGTTTTCGGTAGCGTTGAGATAAGATTGGCGCTTCTCTTCAATGGCACCTTTACGCAAGGTGTAAGACACGTCAAGGCCGCTGTCGCGCATGTTGAGTCCCTGGTTGAGGCCCTGAGCGCCGCAACCGACGATGACGATCTTCTTGCCCTTGGCATATTCACAGCCGTCGGCGAATTCCGAAGCATCCATAAAGCGGCAAGTACCGAGTTCCTGCAGCTGACGACGCAGCGGCAGTGAATTAAAATAATTCTGTCCCATGGTTGTTCTCCTCATGTGGGTGAATTGGAAATTTTATATATTTGAGCACCATACGCGAAAACCACTATTGCGTAAATTGATTTATTGTGAATACTATGTTGCATAAAACGCAATATGGAGCATTTCATGAACATTCGTCATTTGGAAATTTTTCTGACATTGGCCGAGCTGCGCCACTTCGGTCGTGCCAGTCAGGCCTGCAATCTCAGCCCGTCGGCATTGACTCGAATCATCCAGCGCCTTGAAGAAGAGCTGGGGCAGCCCTTGTTCATTCGCGACAAGCGGCGAGTGGCCCTGTCGACGACCGGCGAAGGGTTCCGCGCCTATGCCCGAAGAACGGTGCAGGAATGGCACGCCATGCTCAGCAGCCTGCAAAGGGGGGGCGACCTCTCCGGCAGCCTTTCTCTCTATGCCTCGGTGACAGCCGTCTACAGCCTGTTACCACGCCTGCTGGAGGCTTTTCGCAGTGACCATCGGGAGGTACAGCTGGAATTGCGAACCGGGGTGGCCGAAGAGGCCGTGGCTCTGGTGCAGAGCGGCGAGATCGACCTGGCGGTTGCCGCCCTGCCTGACCGCTATCGCGGCCAGTTGCAGTTCTTACCCATCATCAATACACCACTGCTGTTTATCGCGCCCCTGCAAAACGACATCACCGATCTGCCACTACGGGACGGTATTATCGATCTGTCCCGAGTTCCCCTGGTAGTACCTCAGCGCGGTCTGTCGCGACGGCGCCTTGATCACTGGCTGAAAGAGCGACGCATCACTCCCAATATCACTTCCGAGATTTCCGGCAACGAAGCGCTTATCGCCATGGTGCGTCTCGGTTGCGGCATCGGTGTCGTCCCGGAGCTGGTTCTGGCACGCAGCCCCTTTCGCGATGAAGTACAAATTCTCGATACCGCGCCGGTTCTCGACCCTTATGTGGTCGGCCTCTGTTCCAACAAACGTAATCTGAAACGTCCGGTGGTGCAGGCCTTTTGGCAACTGGCTGAGGAGCGTTCGGGGGTGAAAGTTGATTTTTAGAGAAAAGGGGACAGATTTTATTTTTGTTCTATAGCCGAGCCCTGAGCGCTCGACTGAAATACCCGCCGTAATTACGCACCAGCTGAAATGATTTCTCCGGAATGTGCCGGGTAATGCTGGAGATAAACGCCTCGGCATCAAAGATGCTTGAAGCTGGACCCGTTCTTGCCATGATACTCTTGGAAAATCCCTTTTGCGGCCTTTTTCTCCCTGGGCTCGCGTCGCAAAACACCTGTTCTGATGTAAAGCGATGTTTGCTTCCTCCAGCTTTACTTCCTTCCCTTCCGACCAGCGTCATTATTGTACCAAGGCGAATATAGGTATGCTGACTGACGGTAAAAATGTGCCATTCGCAGGGCATGTGCTTCACTATGACATTGCAAGGCGGCCTCTCGCGTGTGACTATATCAAGCGACTGTTGGCGTAAGTATTGCCACGATCGATGACGGGGGTATTTCGTGCTCACAACTGTTGGAACGTCCCGGCTACTACTGCAGGTCTTGCGGGCCAAAACCGGCCTTGCCAATTCTGAAGGCTGGACCTTCGTCCTGCCCTACGGCATCGGCGACACCTATATGGTCTGCGCCCTGGCATCTCAGGCGAGGGAACAGTTCACCGGAAATGCATGGACCGTCGTAGTCAAGCGGGAGCATGCGGATGTTCCTGCCATGTTTCCCGATACTTTTTCTCAGGTGGCAGTGTATGACCAGCTTGACTTCAAGCGTATTGCGGCGTTTTCCCGTTTTAAAAAAGGCTACCCGATTATCTTTCATCCAAACTTTCAAGGACTCGACAAGGTCCTTGGTTATGGTGGTTTCAATCTGCTGGACAGCTACCGGGTCTTGTTCGGGTTGCCACGCGAAACCGTCGCGGCCACGCCGGTTATCCAGCCACAATGGCGCCAATCGGCCGAAGTCCGCTTTAAAAAGGCGGGACTACCCAGGGGGCGGACCGTTCTCCTGGTTCCGGACGCTTTTTCCTTACAACCGCTCGACAACCGCCTCTGGCTGTCGCTAGCCCGCCAGTTAACGGATCAGGGATACACTGTCGCAACCAACGTCTGTAACGACGCTCTCACAGGGTTATCCGGCACGATACCTTTATATTTCCCGTTGTGTGAAGCCATTCCTCTTGTGGAACTGGCGGGCCGGGTAATTGCGCTACGCAGCGGTTTCTGCGACCTGATTGCCACTGCCCGGTGTGCCCATACTGTGCTCTACCCCGAGACGAAGCCCGAGGCACCCTTCGATGCTTTCACCACCTACAGTCTCAGGCTTTTAGGGCTTTGCGACAAAGCGACAGAACTAACAATACCTCCAGTCGGTAACTGGGAAGCGATCGCTGCGAATATTTTACGAAAAGGGGCGCAATAAATGAGAGCACCGATCCGGCACATCATTATTCAGGCGGGCGGCAAGGGCACAAGGATGGGACACCTTTGTGCAAATAAGCCAAAGGGCCTCATCCCTGTCAATGGCCAACCGCTTATTTTACGGGTGATGAGTCAACAGCCTGCAGCCCATTTTTACATTATTGCCGACTACCATAAAGATATTCTGGGAAAATACCTGGCAGTTTTTGCCGAGGTACCCTACACACTGATCGAAACCAACGATCACGGGACCTGTGCCGGGATTAAAGATGCCCTTTCCGCCATCCCCCCTGCTGAGCCTTTTGCTCTCCTCTGGTGTGACCTCTTCTTTGAAAAGGTTCTCTGGCCTCAGGAGCTCTGCCCGGACCGAAACAACTATATTGGCCTTTCACGTGACTTCGTGTGTCGCTGGCAATTTGAACAGAATTCCCTTTTTGAAGAGGCCAGCGACCGCTTTGGCATTGCGGGGGTCTATCTCTTTAAAAACAAACGGGAACTCGCCGAAATCCCTGTAAACGGCGAATTCTGCCGCTTTTTGCAGCACTCTGGACTCTCCTTTTCTCCCTATTTTCTTGATGGGACAACTGAAGTCGGCACCTTGAACTCCTACCGGACCCTTTGTGCACGCTATCCCTTGACGCGCCCCTTCAATCACATCGTTTTCAAGGAAAACCATGTAGTAAAAAGCCCCCGAAGTTCATTAGGGGCGGATCTGGCCGTCTATGAGCAGAACTGGTACGAGAAGCTAAGACACCAAAAATGGTCTTTCCTGCCGGAAATATACAGCATCGACCCGTTGCACATGCAGCGGATTTATGGTGAGCCTCTGTACAAAGCCCCCATTGCTACTGCTGAAAAAGTCAGCGTACTGAGCACTATGGTTCAGCACCTGAAAGAAATACATCAGGGTTTGCCTGTGATTACTGGGGATTTTGCAGAAAACAACACAGAAGCGCTGATTGCAAAAACCAAAAGGCGTCTTGATTCAATCGCATCCCTGATTCCATTGATGGACAAGGATTATATCGTTATCAATGGCCTGCGCTGCATAAACTTTTACCAACAATGGGATCTGGTTATCCAAATGATCAGCCCGTTTTTTTCGAATCAGTACAGCCTTATTCATGGTGACTGTACCTTTTCCAATACGCTGTACGATGAAGAGGCCAAGGCACTCTACCTGATTGACCCTCGCGGATACTTTGGAACGCTGCCTTTTTATGGTGACGAAGACTACGACTGGGCCAAGCTCTATTATTCCCTTTCCGGCAATTACGATCAGTTCAATGCCAAGGAATTCCGTCTCACGTTTGCCGATAATGCTGAGGTGCTTCTGGGGATTGCAAGTAATGGTTGGGATCATCTTTCTGATAGCTTTTTTGCTTTGATTGGCCGGTCACGTTTGAAGATACAGGCCTTTCACGCAATGATCTGGCTGTCGCTGTCTTCGTATGCCTTTGATGACTATGATTCCATTTGCGGAGCGTTCTACATGGGCATATACCAATTACAGCAGACAAGTCAAAGTCTGGAGAAAAGCGGGGAACTTGCATGAAAGAAACAACTCTTAAGCTGTCTAAGCTGCCAAAAACCTGGCTGATCGATGTGGACGGCACACTATTTGTTCATAACGGGCATCTGCAAGGAGAAGATCAACTGGTGGCTGGATGTAAACAGTTTATCGACCAGATTCCTGCGACCGACACTATTATATTACTTACCTCCCGCAGCGAGGATTATCGGCAGCAGACCGAATGCGCGCTTAAAAGATACGGCATTCGCTATGATCGTCTGATTGTAAACCTTCCGGTTGGTGAACGCATTCTTGTGAACGATACCAAACCACAAGGCCTGCAGACCGCCATTGCACTGAATGTGACGCGTAACTGCTTTGACGGACCAACCATCGATTACTCTGAAAATCGCTGAGAGGATAAGAAATTGCACTTTCTGGATGGCGCAGAATGTCAGCAATGGGTAACCCCTACCTGACTACCAGGGTCAGCTGCAGTTTCTGCCATCATCAATACGCCGCTGCTGCTTATCGTGCCCCTGCAAAACACTGGTGACCTGCCGCTGCAGGACGACATCATCGACCTGTCCCGAATCCCCCTGGTAGTGCCCCAGCGCGGCCAATCGCGCAGACGCCTCGACCGATGGTTGAAAGAACAGCGCATTACCCCCAGAGGTCTCCGGCAACGAGGCCCTTATCGCCATGGTCCGCCTCGGCTGTGGCATCGGCATTGTACCGAAACTGGTCCTGGCCCGCAGCCCCTTTCGCGATGAAGTACAAATTCTCAATACCGCGCCGGTTCTCGACCCTTACGTGGTCGGCCTCTGTTCCAACAAACGTAATCTGCAACGTCCGGTGGTGCAGGCCTTTTGGCAGTTGGCGGTGGAACGCTCCGAGGTGAAAACCAATTTCTGACTCTCCTCTCTTCAGAGTTCGCGATTAAGGAAGTTGATCGTCTCGCCAGCGAAGGTTTTTAGCGACGCCTCATCGCCAAGCCGAAGTATCGATTCGGGCAGCAGCGCATCCGTGGGGAGCACCCCACCATCTGCTGATTCCGATGATACCCCCCATTGGCATTTATAAGACGGGTCCGAAAAGAGCAGGGCCATGTTGGACGACGAGAGGGGCTGTGCGCCCCCCTCGTCGTGTTGCGGCAGTATATACTAGAAAGGGGCGCTAATGTTGCCGAAGACGGTCCCTGCAGGATTATAGCCATCCTCGTCAAGGGCGTTGACATCATCGATGGTGATAATGTCAGTGACGGAGTTGGCCGTGAAGTCGCGGTAGAGAACCGCCGCGCCCGTCCCTGCCAACAACGATCCGCTGAAAGTATTGCCGGTGAGTGAGACCGGATCTGCAACATTGCCCGTCTCCCAAATCCCGTAACGGTCGGTGCCACCCGAGGCCAGGAAGATATTATCGTCGACTGACGGGTTGACTTCGACCCAGCCGAGTTCCAGGGCCACACTCGTGACACCGGTGCCGCCGTCAATCGTATTGGCGGTGATGTCGCTCACGTCTTCGGTGTCCATGGCCTGAATGCCATAGGATCTGGCCGCTCCGCTGCCCCCGTGGATGGTGCAGCCGGTGACCGTCGACAGGTAGGCTTCGTTCAGGTACAGACCGCGCGTCGTGGAAGCGGCCGTACCGGCATTGATGGTGCAGTCCTCGATAAGCACATCGCCATACCCGCAATCGATGCCCGTTGAAGTATTCGTTGCGGTCAACAAGGTGACAGTTGTGTCGCGCACGGTCAGGTTGCTGTCTGAAACGTTGATGCCGATCGTTTGAGTACCGCCTCCACCGCTGATCGTACAGTTGGCGATCGTGACCAGGGCCTGTGAACTCCGATTCGTTGAATAATTTTTGATGCCGATACCGTAATCCGCACTGCCGACGGTAATGACACAGTGGGAGATCGTGACCGAAGTGTCTTCTCCGACAAAGATCCCCGCAGAGAGAGCCCCTCCACCGCCTTCAACGGTGAACCCGTCAAAAACGGGAGCGGTCCCCGCTTGAGTGCCGAAGTCACAGGTGACGGCCCGGCGCGGATCGTCATAAGTACCGCCGGCGTTAGATTCATCGCGGATGATGGTGATATAGGTTGGAATCTCGCGGGTCCAGACACCGGCGGTGTTCTGGTAGCCTCCGTAAACATCGACATCGGGATCCATTGCTACCGAATCCCCGGCGGTGCCATCCACCAGGTAAATTCCCTCAGCGACATATACGTCCCGCCCGTCGGTTGAGGCCAGTGCGATACCCGCTTGAATGCTTTGCAGCGGATCGTCCGCAGTGCCGGTGGCTCCCAGCACACCGTTCGTTCCGTCAACATAAACAGGGGGAAGGGAATGGTCTGAGTCGGAATGATCGGAGCTGCCGCAACCGACAAGCAACAGAAGACAAGCGATTGCCGCAACAAAGACAGCAGCAATAACGTTAAGTTGGTAGCAATATTTCATATGCGCTCCTTTGTGGGTAAGATTTACGATTCAAAATATTACATCGTGCAAACAACAATGTCACATAAAAAATCGTCGTTTAAAAAGGGTTCCGACCAGGGCTGAAAAAGCCGTTGAAGATGGGTTTTTAATGATTGGGAAACTCAATCGTCTCGCCGCTGGGGGTTCGTAGCAACGTCACGTCTCCCAGGTGAAGTATAGACTCGGGCAGCAGCGGAATCTTGCCCCGGCCCCCCGGACTATCGATCACATAGTGGGGCAAGGCCATGCCGGACAACGGACCGCGCAGCTCTTTAAG
>CAZKQY010000286.1:0-8275 GCA_964555005.1 uncultured Syntrophotalea sp.
CCGTCTCCAGCGGCAGGCCAAGTTCCGGCAAGACCCGCGCCTCAATGCCTCGCTTGGTACCGACAAACAGCACCTGCGCGTGAGCATCGTCGGCCAGTAATTTCTGCGCCAGAGCCACAGCCGGGAAAAGATGGCCGCCGGTGCCGCCGCCCGCCAATAATAATTTCATGGCGTCCCCTCCTTGGTCTGACTGGAAATATTCAACAAAATTCCCACTGCCGCCATGGTCACCAGCAGGCTGGTGCCGCCATAAGAAACAAGGGGCAGTGCCAGCCCCTTGGTCGGCAACAAACCCATAACCACAGCGATATTAATAAAAGCCTCCAGGCCAAGCAAAGTGGTTATACCAAAGGCCAGATGCCGACCAAAATCGTCCGGTGCCTGCAGTGCAGTGCGAAACCCCCGTAACACCAACATCAAAAACATGGCCGTAATCACCAGCACGCCGACGAAGCCAAGTTCTTCACCGACCACCGAAAAAATAAAATCGGTGTGGGCTTCGGGAAGATAAAAAAGTTTCTGTTTGCCTTCGCCCAAGCCGTTACCGAACAGACCTCCGGTACCAAAGGCGATCAGACTCTGAATAATCTGAAAGCCGGTATCCGTAGGGTCTTGCCAGGGATCGAGAAAAGCCATGATCCGCCGTCGCCGATAGGTCACATGCCACACCGCATAATAAAGAAAAGGCAGCGACAACAGCACAATATAAAACAGGTGGCTGATGCGGGTGCCGGCAGCCATCAGCATCAACCCGGCAACGATGGCCAGGGTCATAGCGCTGCCGAGATCGGGTTGCAGCAACAACAGCCCGAGCAGCAGCGACAACACGATCATATAAGGCAGAATACCCAACTTGAAGGTCTTTACCTTGTCCTGTTTCTTAGCCAAAGAGTGCGCGACATAGACCACCATGGCCAATTTCACAGCCTCGGCGGGCTGAAAGTTGAAACCGGGCAACTGAATCCAACGGTTGGCACCGTTGATCTGGGCGCCGATACCCGGTACCAGGACCAAAACCAAGGCCAAAGCGCTGCACAACAAACCCACCACCGCCAACTTGCGCCAGCGGTGATAATCAAAACGCATAATAGCGGCCAGCAGAACAAAACCGACCACCGAAAACAACCCCTGGCGTTTGAGAAAATAGAACCCATCCTGATATTTTTCCGCCGCCATCACCGAGGAGGACGAATAGACCATGACCAAGCCGAAGCAGGTCAACGTGACCGCCAGCACCAGAATGGTTTGATCGTATCCTCGTTGCAAGGTCATGGTCAGCCCTTCCCTTTTGCGGGCAACTGCTTCACCGCTTGCACAAAGACTTCGCCCCGTTCGGTATAGGAGCTGAACATGTCAAAACTTGAGCAGGCCGGCGAGAGCAACACCGAACCACCCTTAGGGGTCAGTCGATGGGCCAGGAACACCGCTTCTTCCAAAGTCGCTGCTTGATGACTGGCCACCTTGCCTTTAAGGGCTTTTCCCATGCGCTCCGCTGCTTCACCGATAAGAATCAGCTGGGCAACCTTGCCGACTACAGCTTCAGCCAAAGGAGCGTAATCGCCACCCTTATCCCGCCCCCCGGCAATTAAAGTCACCGGTGCGGCCAAGCCGGCCAGGCTTTTGACCACGCTGCCGACATTGGTGCCCTTGGAGTCGTTGTACCAGACCACGCCGTCCAGTTCCCTGACCCTTACCATACGATGGTCAAGACCACCAAAGGCACAGACCGCCGACCAGGCGAGCTGGGGCAGGCAGCCCTCCAGCAGTGGCGGAATCAGAGCGGCCATGACGTTTTCCAGATTATGGCTGCCGCATAACAACAACTGATCGGCGGCAAAACGAATTTCCCGCCCGGCCCAGCGCCACACCAGTTCGTTGCCAACCCGACTCATGCCCTCACCAAGCAAGCGCTGAGAGGAAAACAACACCTTGCGACAAGACGCTTCCTCGGCCAGGGCCAATACCTGAGGGTCGTCTCCATTGAGCACCGCTACATCACCATCGACCATATTAAGGAACAACTGCTGCTTGGCAGCCAGATAGGCGGCCAGATCGGGATAGCGATCGAGATGATCGGGGCTGAGATTGAGCATCAGGCCGTAGCGAGGGCGAAAGGTGTCGATGGCTTCGAGTTGAAAGGAAGAAATCTCCGCCAAAATCCAATCCCACTGCTCATCCACCGCTTCAATAAGAGGGGTACCAAGGTTGCCGCCGACAAAACTCCGTTTGCCCCAGGCGCGGAATACCTCGCCCAGTAGGCAGGTAGTGGTCGACTTGCCGTTGGTGCCGGTAATGGCCACCAGCGGTGCGGTCAGCTCGCGACAGGCGATTTCGATCTCACCCATTACCGGCACTCCCTGTTTCTGTGCAGCAACAATGGCCGGTAAAGTCAGAGGCACACCGGGGCTGATGGCAATCAGGTCTGCACCGACAAACAGTTCCTGGCTATGGCCACCGCAATCCAGGGTTACCCCCTGGGTCGCCAAGGCAGCTAACTGCGGACAGTCGACGGCGTTGCGGCTATCGGACAGGATTACGGAAGCGCCACGGCCTAAAAAATACGCCGTCAGCGCCAGCCCGGTCCGGCCAGCCCCCACTACCACCACCTGTTGTCCGTCGTATGTTGCCATGCTACCTCTATTTCCTTCTGCAACCCTTGGTGCATTCGCAAAAACTTATAGGAAAATTTACCTGAGCTTCAGGGTCGACAGAGCGACCAGGGCCAAGATGATGCTGATAATCCAAAATCGAACAATAATCTTCGGTTCCGCCCAGCCCTTCAGCTCAAAATGATGATGCAACGGGGCCATACGAAAAATTCGTCGGCCGCAGAGCCGAAAGGAGGTGACTTGAAAAATCACCGACAGGGCCTCAACGACAAATATGCCGCCGACGATGACCAGCACGATCTCCTGCTTGGTAATCACGGCGATGGTTCCCAACGCCCCACCGAGGGACAGGCTGCCGACATCACCCATAAAGACTTGGGCCGGATAGGTATTGAACCAGAGAAAACCGAGACCTGCGCCGACCATGGACCCGCACAACACGGATAACTCGCCAGCTCCCTGCACCGAGCTGATCTGCAGATAGCTCGACAGACGGACGTTACCGGCCAGGTAAGCAAACAGCAAATAGGTGCCTGAAGCAATAATGGTTGGGCCGATGGCCAAGCCGTCAAGACCATCCGTCAAGTTGACAGCGTTGCTGGCGCCGACGATGACCAACACAGCAAAAGGGATATAAAAAATCCCCAGATCGGGCAACAAATTTTTTAAAAAAGGAATCGCCAAGGTCGTCTGAAAAGGCGGATAGAGATACAAAATAATGCCGGCAGTAATCGCGATCAGCGTTAAAGAGAGCATCTTCTCTCGAGCAGAGAGGCCGTCGCTGCTCTTGCTCTTGACCTTGCGATAGTCGTCGAAGAATCCGACCACGCCAAAACCGACAGTGACCAACAGGGTAACCCAAACATAGACATTGCTCAAATCGGTCCATAACAGGGTCGGTAAAACGATGGCCAGCAGAATCAGGGTGCCTCCCATGGTCGGCGTCCCTTCCTTTTTGAAATGGGATTCGGGACCGACCTTGCGAATGGTCTGGCCGATCTGCAGCTTCGACAACTTGGCGATCAACCAGGGACCGAGGATAAAGGAGATCACCAAAGCGGTGATGGTCGCATAGATGGTGCGAAAAGTTATATAGCGAAAAATATAAAATACCGAATATTGCGTATGTAACGGATAGAGCAAATGATAAAGCATTCGACCGTGTCTCCCAATCTCAATTCAAACGCCGCCTGCCGGCGGGTAATTTCATACCAGAGGTTCTTCTCAGTGCCCTACGGCCTGCTGTGGATGGCCGGCCTTAAGAGCGGCACAGACTTTTTCCATGACCATACCCCTCGATCCCTTGATCAGCACCCGGTCGCCCGGTTGCACGATCTGCAGCAGCCGCCCGACCAGATCCTGATGATCGGTAGCGATGATTACCTGTTCCTCGTTTAAACCGGCGTGGCGAGCAGAAGCGGCGGTCTCCAAGGCAAAATCGCCCAACAGCAACAGTCCATCGACGCAGCTGGCAGCCAACTGCCCCACTTCCCGATGAAATTGGGCGGCCGCCTCACCAAGCTCCAGCATATCGCCTAAAACAGCGATATTGCGCCCCTGCCCCGGTAATTCAGCCAGAGTTTCCAGTGCGGCCTTTACCGCCAGAGGATTGGCATTGTAACAGTCTTCAAGGAGCAGCACATCATCAGCCAGGGCGGTAACCTCCATGCGACCGGCACAGGGGCGAAAAAGTTCCAGGCCACGAAGGATAAGCGAACCAGGAACCAACAGGGCATGAGCTGCCGCGGCCGCTGCCAGAGCATTGTGCACGTTGTAGCGCCCCAAGGCATGCAACTTGACCCGGTAGTTACCATCATGCAGATGCAACCGAAAACTTACGCCACCTTCCCACAAGTCAATTTGCTCGGCCCGAACCGTCGCCTGCTCGCTACAACCAAACAACAACCGCTGAGCACCATTGGCTACGGGCAGGGCCAAAACCCTGCTGTCATCGGCATTAATTACCGCCGTACCCTCTGGCGGCAAAGCCGCAAAAAGCTCTCCCTTGGCCCGGGCCACACCGTCCAGGCCGCGCAGTGTTTCGAGGTGAGCAGCACCAATATTGGTAATCACACCTATATGCGGTTGAGCGATTTCCGCCAGGCGAGCGATCTCGCCAAGAGCGCTCATGCCCATCTCCAGTACCGCCCAACGGTGTTCCTCGCCCAGAGCGAATAGGGTCTGAGGCAAACCTACTAAGTTATTAAAATTACCGGGAGTAATCAATCCCGGTCCGGTCAGACCGAGAATGGCGCCGAGCATCTCCTTGGTGGTTGTTTTACCAGAGGAGCCGGTCACTGCCACCACCGGTCCGGCAAAGGTTTGACGCCGGGCGCCAGCCAGATCACCGAGAGCCCGCAAGGCATCGTTAACCCGGATTATCGGCACCGGAAACCCGGAGATAACTTCTTCACTGAGACAAGCCACGGCACCATTGCGAGCCGCCTGCAAGAGAAAATCGTGGCCGTCGAAATTGGGCCCCCGCAAGGGTATGAACAGATCGCCGGGCTGCGTACTGCGACTATCAGTAGAGATGCCACTAACGCTGCCCTGGGCCTTGCTCGGCGTTAAACTACCGGAGGTAATCTGTACAATACTCTGTAAATCAAGCTTCATGGCGGCCCTCCCGTTGCTGAAGTGCTCGACGTAACTCTTCACGGTCGTCAAAATGCAACCGCTGGTCGCCGATCAGCTGATAATCCTCATGCCCCTTGCCAGCCACCAACAGCAAATCTCCTGTGGTAAGCTGGCTAACGGCGAAATCGATAGCCGCATGCCGATCTTCAATCACCACATAGCCTTTGCGGCCTTCCTCAGCCGCCTGCTGTGGCGACCATTGGCATTTGAAGACCTTTTCAAGTCCCGGCCTGATATCATTGATAATAGCCCCTGGACTCTCGGATCGAGGGTTATCGGAAGTTACCACCACCAGATCCGAACGCTGCGCCGCTATCTCCCCCATCATCGATCTTTTGCTGCGATCTCGATCACCTCCGCAGCCGAAAAGGGTAATGATGCGTCGGGGGTTAAGTGCGATGACCGCTTCCAAGGCCTTGTCCAAGGCATCCGCGGTATGCGCGTAGTCGACCAGAATCAGAGCGCCAAGACCATTGTCCACCGGTTCAAGGCGACCAGGCACCGCGGTCGCGGCAGCCAGGCCGGCAGCCACCGTAGCCGGCTCTAAGCCCAGCGCCAGACCGGCTGCTGCAGCGCAGAGCAGATTGCTCAGGTTGAACTCACCCCGTAACCTCGACTGCAGCTTAAACTCGCCGGCCGGGCTGACGATACAAGCTTCAATCCCCGCCAGGGATAGATGGCTGGTCGCAGGATGCACGGAGGCCTCTTCATTCAGGCCACAACTCCATAACCCCTGACATTGGCTCGCCAACCGCTGGCCATAAAGATTGTCAACATCGACTACCGACTGGCGCGGGCCCCGCGAACCGAGACCTGTAAAGAGCCTGCATTTGGCCTGAAAATAACTTTCCAGGTCACCGTGATAATCGAGATGTTCCGGTGTCAGGTTGGTAAAGATTCCGAGATCGAAGGCGATACCATCGATCCGCCGTTGTTCAATAGCATGGGATGACACCTCCAGAATCAAGGTGTCGGCGCCGGCAGCACGAAAACGGGCCGCCAAGGCCAACAAATCCACCGATTCAGGGGTGGTGTGAGTCGATTCCAACAGCTGTTTTTCGAAACGATAATTGATCGTCCCGATCACCGCCGGCCGCCGTCCGGCACTGCTCAGCAGGGCTTCAAGAAGATAACTGACGGTCGTCTTGCCATTGGTACCGGTAATGCCAATCACCAACATATCGGCGGTAGGATCGGCATAATAGCAACAGGAGGCCAAAGCCAATGCCTGGCGGGCATCGTCGACAAGAATGCCCGTCACCTGCGATGGCAAATGAGTTTCTACTTCATGCACAATCACCTGAGCGCCACGCCGTAACGCATCATCAATAAACCGATGGCCATCGACCGCAGCCCCGCGCAAGGCGAAAAAGGCCGAACCCGGCAAAACCTGACGGGAATCGTAATGAAGGGCAGAAATTTCAACGTTCGCAGGACCAACCACAGCCCGTGGAGTCAGCGTTTGAATCAGCGTAGAGACTTTCATGGTATGAGCTGTATTCATGTCCCCGCCAAGAAAAATCAAAGAAATTGGTTAAGCCGGTGGTGCCAACCGGACCCACACTTCGCTACCGTATTGAATTGCCCTGTGGGCCGCAGGATGCTGCTCCACGACCCGGCCACTACCCTTGAGTTTGATATTGAGCCCAGCCCGTTCCATGGTCTGTAACACCTGACGACCGCTCAAACCTACGCAATCGGGCATAATCGGCAAGGCCCCTTCCTGGCGTGTTCCGACCAAGAACGGCAGCGCCGCTGGGATGGGATCATCAAAAACGATCTCAGGCAGGACCCATCGCCTTACCGGTTCAGTGGGCGACACCCCCAGCTGCCGTAATGACTGCTCGGCAATACGCGCGAACACCGGTGCCGCCACCAATCCACCGTACGTTTGACCTTGCGGCTCATCAACCACCACCAAGATCACCAACCGCGGGGCCTCCGCCGGCAAAAATCCGACAAAAGAGGCCACCCTTTTATCCGCCGAATAGCCACCGGTGACCCGATCGACTTTCTGTGCGGTCCCGGTTTTGCCGGCTACGGTAAAGCCTGGTACCTGCGCCAGAGGACCGGTGCCATCCTCGGACACCACCCTCACCATCATGTCCCGTACCTGATGGGCTACGGTTTCCGATAACACCCGATGCACCGTGCGTGGCTTGCGACTTTCCACAATAACGCCCTGGCTATCGACAACCTTTTCCACCAAGTCGGCTTCCATCAGCAAACCACCGTTGGCAATAACTGCCGTGGCCCGAGCCAACTGCAGTGCCGTTACTGAGATTCCCTGACCAAAGGAAATGTTCGCCAAGTCAGCTTCGAACCATTTATCAGGGGGACGCATCAAACCGGTTGATTCACCGGGAAAATCTATTCCGGACCGAGAGCCAAAGCCAAAATTCCCCAGATAGCGATAAAAACGATCCCGTTCCAATTTTTTACCAATTTTGGCGGCACCGATATTGGAACTAAGTTTGACAATATCTTCAACCGTCAAACTTCCGTAACGATGGGTATCACGTACCTTTCGACCACCCACCCGATAGAGACCGTTTTCGCAATCGATGGTCTGTTTCGGGCTGACCGCACCTTCGTTAAGAGCTGCCGCCACCAAAAATGGTTTCAAGGTCGAACCCGGCTCAAAAGCGTCGCACACCGCTCGATTGCGCCACTGGCTTGGGCGGCTGCTACGATAGGCATTGGGGTTGTAATCCGGATAGCTGGCCATAGCCAACACCTTACCCGTTTCGGGGTCGAGAACTACCACCGTGCCAGACTTGGCCTGCGCTTTACGTACTCCGGCGGCCAACTCCTTTTCGGCGATGTACTGTAAATTTTTATCGAGGGTCAGCCACAAACTATGACCCGGGCTGCCCCCCTGCACCGATGCATCCTGGTCACCGAAATCGATACTTTTGCCCTTGCCATCCGTTTCGATGACCAGGAAACCCCGTTCACCGAGCATCAGCGAGTCGTACTGCAACTCCAGGCCTTCAAGCCCCGTGGGATCAAGTCCGGTGAAGCCGATA
>CAZKQY010000287.1:0-15275 GCA_964555005.1 uncultured Syntrophotalea sp.
GGGGGTGGCACGCCGTCAGCCATTACTGCTGTGGCCACTGCTGGCCGGCGGTCTGTGCCTGGCCGGAGTACCCTTGACCGGCGGTTTCTTTTCCAAGGATGCCATTTTAATGGCCACCTTCACTACCGGCGGGGGCTACTATCAGCTGCTCGGCGGGCTAGGCTTACTGGCAGCCCTGCTCACGGCCCTGTACAGCTTTCGGTTGCTCTATGTGTTATGCGGCCCCCATCAACCTGTGACAAGTTCTCACAAGCTGCCGATCAGCATGCTCTGGCCGCTCCTGCCTCTGGCCCTGCTCGGCCTGGGCGGTGGCCTGCTTAACCTGCCTCCTCTATGGGGCGGCAACCTGCGCCTGCAGCAGCTGCTGAAAACAGTCGACGCCAAACTTCATCCCCATAGCGCCGAACTTGTCATGGCCGCTACGGCGACCCTTTTGGTGCTCAGCGCCTGGCTGTGGAGCCGTCACCGCTATGGGCGATACCCCGCTCTGCGCTCGGCCGGGCGCGTGGAAGCTTTTTTTCTGCGCGGCGGCGATGCCGACCGCTGGCAAGAAGAGCTACTGCAGCGCCCCTTCCGCACCATGGCCAAAGCCTGGCGCCAGCTTGATGAAGAATTCCTCGGCGGTCTTTATCGAGGGGCGGCTCTGCTCTGCCTGCAGAGTGGCCGACAACTGCGCCAACTGACCAGCGGCCGTTTGTCCCACTACCTGACCGCTATGGCCCTGGGCCTGAGCGTACTCCTCGGCTGGCTGCTGTTGCAACTGCTACAAACCTGAAACGAACAATGCTATGGGAACCATAATGACCGGTAACTGTCCCTTACCCTTGCTCTCTCTGCTGCTGATCCTGCCTGTCGGCACCGCAGCCCTCTGCCTGCTCTGCAAGCAACGGCCTGCTGCTGCCCGCAGCTTGGCCCTGGCCGGCAGCCTGGCGGTGCTGCTCATCACCATCGGCTGCTTCATCCTGCTGCCTACCGCGCCGGGCTGGCTGCTGCAGGATGACTACCGCTGGATCCCGGCGTTAGGCATTCGCTTTAGTCTCGGAATCGATGGCCTGGCCCTGCTGATGATTTTACTGACCTCTTTTCTTTCAGTGCTGGCGGTAGGACTCTCCTGGGATGAGACTGACCGGCCACCTTCCTATTTCGCCCTGCTGCTGCTGGTGGAATCCGGCGCGCTGGGGGTGTTCATGGCCCTCGACCTGGTGCTGTTCTACATCTTCTGGGAGCTGATGCTGATCCCCCTGTTCTTTCTGATCGGGATCTGGGGGCAGCGGGGCGGCATCGCCGCAGCCATGAAGTTCTTTCTGTTTTCCTTGGCAGGCAGTTTGCTGATGCTGCTGGCCATCGTCGCCCTTTATGTGCTGCACGGCCAGCAGAGCAGCGACTACAGCTTTGCCCTGTCCGCCCTGCAACACACCCTGGTACCCGCCGGGCTAGCGCCCTGGCTGTTTACCGGCTTTGCCCTGGCCTTCCTGATCAAGGTGCCACTGGTGCCCCTGCATAGCTGGCAGGCCGATGCCTATAGCACAGCCCCGGCGGCCTGCAGTCTGTTACTGGCCGGTGTGCTGGCCAAAACCGGCATCTACGGCCTGATACGATTTGCCCTGCCGTTGTTTCCTGATACCGCCCAAGCCGCTCTGCCAATGCTAGCGGCCCTGGCCCTGGCCGGGGTTCTCTACGGCGGCTGGATCGCCAGCGCCCAACAGGATCTCAAGCGGCTGGTGGCTTACTCGTCCCTGGCTCATCTCGGATTTATTCTGCTCGGCTTAAGTGCCTGGACTACCACCGCCGTCGAAGGGGCTCTGCTGCAGATGATCAATCACGGCCTGACCACCGCCGCCCTGTTTATCCTTATAGCGTTGATCGAAAAGCGCGCCGGCAGCCGACGGCTTGATGAGTTGGGTGGTTTGTGGGGTCGGGTGCCAAGACTCTCGGCCATGCTGCTGTTTTTTGCCCTGGCCGCCCTCGGCCTGCCCGGACTCAATAACTTCGTCGGTGAAATTCTGATTTTAATCGGCACCTTCAGCGTCCATCCTCTGTGGGCGGTGTTGGCTGCAGCGGGTCTGCTGCTTGCCGCTATCTATATGTTACGCCTGCTGCAGGGAGTAATTTGGGGCCCGGCTCACGATGAGCACGCCTGGTCCGACCTGGTTCTGCGGGAATGGCTACTGCTGGTCCCTCTGGTACTGCTGGTGCTGTGGCTGGGGCTTCACCCGGAAACCTTTCTTGAACCCCTACGGGGCCCGGCTCAGCAATTGCTGAAGGGTGCCGTCCCCCTCCTGAGCCTGAATGGAGGCCTGCCGTGACTGCACCGGAACTGATCGCCCTGCTGCCGCTATTGATTCTGACCCTCGGCGCCGCCGCCCTGCTCCTGCTGGCTCGAGGCTCCGTCGGCAAAGGCTGGCCTCTGGTTGTCGGAGCGCTGCTAGCCCTGTGCGCTGCCCTCAGCGCCCTGCTGCTACCCTCCTGCGCGACGGAACTGGGCGGCATGTATGCTGCCGGTCCTTACGCCCGCTTTTTCATTGCTCTGTGGTCTTTGGCCACCGCTGCCACCCTGATCTCTTCCGAGCGTTATTTATCCCGCCGCCAGTTACCCAGCGGAGAGTACAGCGCCCTGCTGCTATTTGCCGCCGCCGGCATGGGCCTGTTGTCTTCCGCCATCTCCCTGAGCGGTATCTTTCTGGCGTTGGAAGCCTTTACCCTGGTCTTTTACGTGCTCATCGCCTTTAACAAGGACTGCCCCCTCGGCGCCGAAGCCGGTCTCAAGTATCTGGTTCCCGGCGGGGTAGCGGCCGGGGTGTTGGCCTTCGGCATGGCTCTGCTCTACGCTGCCAGCGGCAGCCTGCAATTTCCCGCCGCCACCGCCGCCTTGCTGGCTGGCGCGCCCATGCAAGCAGTGGCCCTGGCAGGCATGGCCCTGCTGTTGGCCGCCTTTGCCTTTAAACTTTCTCTGGCCCCCTTTCATTTCTGGACTCCGGATGTTTATCAGGGCGCTCCCGCCCCGATCACCGGCCTGCTGGCCAGCGGCAGCAAGGGCGCCGTAACCGCAGCTTTGCTGACCCTGACCGCAACCCTGCCCGCTCCTCCGTCCATCTTTAAACCGGTGCTGATATCCCTGGCTCTTCTCTCCATGGTGGTGGGCACCCTCTGCGCTCTGGCCCAGAGCAACGTCAAACGGATGCTGGCTTACTCCTCCATGGTCCATATGGGCTTCGTGCTCACCGGATTGCTCTGCTGGAACCACACCGGGCGCACCGCAGCCCTCTTCTACCTGGTTGGCTACAGCATTATCACCCTGGGCATCTTTGCCGTCATCACCTCCTTCTCCGGCGACAAAGAACCCCAGCAGCTGAGCGACTACCGCGGACTGGCCCGCCACCAGCCCCTGCGCGCCCTGGCTCTGACAGTGCTGCTTCTGGCCCTGGCCGGTCTGCCTCCGACGATGGGCTTTATGGGCAAATTGGCGATCTTTTCCGCCGCCCTGGCCGCCGGCCTTCCCTTGCTGGCGGTAGTCGGTATTTTGGCCTCTGTAATTTCGATCTATTTTTATCTGCAGCCCGTCATTCAGATGTACATGACCCCGACCTCTTCAGCCGAAAGGGTGAAGAGTCATGCAGGAGAATATACCATCATCGCCCTTTGCCTCGGCTTAACCCTGGTTCTTGGACTCTGGCCGGACCCCTTATTACACTTCCTTGCCCGCTTAACCCCTTGATGGAGCGTTGCCATGACTGACAAACAAACAATGGAAGAAAAAATCATCCAGTTTCTGGCCAGCGAAGCCTTTGCCGTGGCCGGCGCATCGACCAATCGTGAAAAATACGGCAACAAAGTGTTGCGCTGCTATCAACAACACGACCGCAAGGTCATTCCCATCAACCCCCGGGCTACAACCATCGAAGGCTTGGACTGCTTGGCGAGCGTAGCCGATTTACCGGCCGAAGTCCAAAGTCTGTCCATCATCACACCACCTAAAATTACCGAGCAGGTGGTCGAGCAGGCCATCCTGCGCGGCATCAAAAATATCTGGATGCAACCGGGCGCCCAGAGTCCCCTTGCGGTGAGTCGCTGCGAAGAAGTCGGCATCAATATAATTGCCGACGGCAGTTGCCTTCTGGTGGTACTGGGCTACCACGAAAGCTGAACCAATGTCCTTCGGCGGCAGCCTTATGGCGGAGCTTTCCCTATACTGCTTTTTCCTTATCGACGCCTGCCAGGAAACGTTCGAACTTACCAATAATCGACGAAAAAATTGTCTGATTGGCCCATATCCTCGACAATCTTAGCCAAACAGCCCTGCTATTTCACCTCAAATTCATAAAAATCTGTACACTAACAGCCAATTTTTCGTTTCGGCCCGTCAAGTCCGACTGACTCCCTGACAAGGCACACCATTCACACACATTAACTCTTGCATGCCGTTGTATGTCATGCTATATAACGGCAAGTCAACAACACATCCAAACGATGTTTTGTTTATAAAACTTTCGGCTTCTGCGACTCTCCCCTTCGGCCGCAAACAAGGAATTTTATTGAGTTACCATGGCAAATAAGGACAGAGAGGTCACAAGACAGGTTGTAACCGACATTAAAGCCAAAAACTCAGTGTGGAAAAAACAGCTGTGCGATGCTTTTCAGGAATTGCACATTATTCCTGAACGCTTTACCGGAAAACTAGTCATCTCCTTCAAGGAAGGTGGCATCAGCTTCGTCGAAAAAACCGAAACATTCAAATAACCCTGCGCCTATTTCGTCCTCTGCCCCAGGCAGACCCAACGAAACCCGCTCCATACCGCCCGGCCTAATGGCCTGTCGAACATTGGAGCGGGTTTTTTCGTTCTACAGCTAACCACGTGCCCTGTACGGTTAATCATGCCTTCTAATTCTGGTCCTTTTGCCCGCTGTCTGCGTTACACGTCCTCGGCTTAACTCAAGCTAGGCCTGCGTCGGCGCGCCTTGACAGCAACCAAAAAATCTCAGAATTAATGGACACGACTAACCGAACAGGACTCTAGAATTGCGAAATGCTCATGAATATCTTTATTATTTACGGTGCCGGCTGTCAGGGTATTGCTCTGCTACGGCTGTTGCAAAAAAATCCTGAATCGACAGAAGTTCACTGCTTCGTCGATAGCAACCCGGCCAAGCAAGGCCAGACCGTTGAAGGCCTGCCGGTATACCCCCCCGACTACCTGATATCCCTGGCCGACGGACCACCTACCGTCGCAGTGGCGGTGGGTGGCCACTACCCGGTGGTCCGCAAATTATTGGAAAAATTGGGCCTTGAAGAAGACCAACATTTTTACGATGCCACCCCCCGCCCACTACGCTACAGCGATCTTAAACCGGACTTTGCCACCCTCCGGGACAAGGTCCGAAAACACACCCTGGTAAGTGAAGACCGCCTGGCTTCCCTCTATCAACTCAGCCTCCAAGCGCATAAGGTCAAAGGCGATTTCGCGGAGATCGGTGTCTATCGGGGAGGCACTGCACTGCTCCTGGCGGAAGCCCTGCAGGGCAGCAACCAACAATTGCATCTCTTCGACACCTTTTGCGGTATGCCATCCAGCGATCCAGCCATCGACCTGCACCGCTCGGGAGATTTTGTCGACACCTCCGCCGAAGCCGTCTTTGCTCTGCTGCGGGATTATGCCAACGTGCACCTCCACCCGGGACTTTTTCCCGACACCCTGCCCGACAACTGGTCTGACAACGTTTTTTCACTGGTGCACGTCGATGTCGATATCTACGCTTCAGCCCTGGCCTGTTGCCAGTATTTCCACCCCCGGTTAAGTCCGGGCGGAGTAATAATTTTCGATGATTACGGATTTCCTTCCTGCCCCGGAGTTCGACAGGCGGTGGACGAATATTGCGGTAATCACGAGTTGCAGGTCCTCTACCTGCAAGGTGGCCAAGCCCTGCTTCAGCGCTGTTGAAACAACAAAACCTCCGCATTCCACATCCTGGCCTGTCTGGTCCGGTTCTGTTGCTTAAACCGGCCTTCTAAACCCAATCCAACAAGGAGAATCCACCATGAAAATCTGCTTTCCCGTCGCCGTAGACAACGGTATAAACAGTCAACTCTTCAACCACTTTTCCTCTTCCCCTCTGTTTTTGATCGTCGATAGCGAAAATAACGGAGTTGAAGCCATCGACAACTGCGACCCCAAGGATCCACTCAAAGGCTGCAACCCTCTTGCCGCCCTCCAAGGCAAAAACCTTGATGCCATCGTGGTCGACGGCATCGGAGACGCCATCCATCAGGCTATGAACATGTGCGGCTTCCGGGTCTTTGAAGCCAACAGCAACAACCTGCAACAACTTGTCGAAGCACTTAACATCAAGCAACTAGACGAGATAGAACCCTTCTACAGCCAGAATGCGGGCCGCTGTGGCGACGAAGAAGAAGAAGAAGAAGAAGAAGAAGAAGAAGAAGAAAACAGTTGTGACCATGACCACGAAGAAGAAAAGGAAGAGGAAAAACTCAGTGAGTGCGCTCTTCAAGGTAGTGGCGAATGCACCGACCGCGATTGCGATTCATGCTCCGCCCATTAAGTTCCAAACACCTTTGAAACCAACCGAAAGGCTATCGAACTTACCGTGAACCGACTGTAAAAAGCGCCTGATGGGTCCATTTTCTTGACAATTTTCGCCAAATGGCCCTGCTATTTGCTCTCACATTCTCAAAGATTCAGTCGCTAACAGCCGTTTTTTGATCCGGCCCATCAAGTCCAACAAAGACATTAAGGTTATTTTTAGGTATTTATAGTTGCTTACAGTAAATAATATCCGTCAGTGTCATTTTTATCTTGAAGATTCCTTCGTAGATTTGCTATAAGGACACTTCAAATAGCGTTTTAATTTGAAAATAAACACCAAAGGTAATCACCTCAAGACGATTGCCTGTAATATGACGCCCATTTCGTCCTCTGCCTTAAAGCAGACTCAACGAAACCCGCATCGAACTTTTATAAAGCTTAGGTGCGGGTTTTTATTCAACATTCTACTGCATGCTGGCATGCTCTGTACAATAGCGAGGTTCAAGTCATGTCTGTTCCGGAAATTCTGAGATTGGAGGCCCAGTTAAGGGAAGAAAATCGCCAAAAGGGAAAGACCTTCTCCGGACGGCGCCGCTCCGCCAAAGAAGATCTGCCTGAGACTTCGATCTCCCACCGCAAACGGATCATTGCCGCCACCTGCCAGAAGACAGACTTCATCGACGGTAGCTTCACAGGTAAACTGATCATCTCCTTCAAGGAAGGCGGCGTCAGCTATATCGAAAAGATCGAGCAGTTCAAGTAGAAGGACCGCTCGGCATCCAATTTAAATATCAGGCGCTCATTTCGTCCCCTGCCCCATGCAGACACAACGAAACCCGCATTGATCCCTGGCAACAGGTATTGATGCGGGTTTTTTATTGGCGCCCATAGACCGCAAAGGGATAACCCATGGTGGAAATCATAGACGTTGAACAAGCAGTGGGCAGAGTGCTGTACCACGATATCACTCGCATCGTGCCGGGAGAATTCAAGGGCCGCGCCTTTAAGAAAGGCCACCATATCACCCCGGACGACGTACCAAAGCTTAAGGATATCGGCAAAGAGCGTATCTATGTGCTCAACCTGCCCGACGGATACATTCATGAGGATGAAGCCGCGCAGCGAATCGCCCAGGCCATTTGCGGTCCGAACCTCTGTTTCGCGGAGCCCAATCAAGGCAAGGTCGAACTAAAAGCAGAAACCGAGGGCCTGTTGCAAATCAACGTTGGCCTATTGAAACAACTCAATAGGCTGCCGGACGTTACCATTGCTACCCTGCATGGCAATCAACCGGTAACTGCCGGCAAAGTAGTAGCCGGTACCCGTATCATTCCACTTTTCACCGAAGAACAACACCTGCAGCGCCTCGAAGAACTCTGTCGCAACCACACCCCCCTGATCACCCTCACGCCGTATCGACCGTTGCAAATCGGTTTAATCACCACCGGTAACGAAATCTTTTACGGTCGCATACCCGACAGCTTTGGCCCACTGGTTAAAACCAAATTCGAAGCCTGGGGCAGCAAGGTGTTCTGCCACCACTTGGTACCCGATCGAGTGCCGGAAATAGTCGCGGCCATCGACAAACTATTGAAAAACGGCGCCGAAATGATCGTCCTTACCGGTGGCATGTCTGTTGACCCGGATGACCTGACCCCGGCCGGAATTCGAGCCAGCGGCGCACGGGTCATCAGCTACGGCGCCCCTACCTATCCCGGGGCCATGTTTATGCTCGCCGAGCTGGGCGGGGTACCGATGGTCGGCCTTCCCGGTTGCGCCATGTATCACAAAGCAACCATCGTCGAACTTATTATCCCTCGCCTGCTGGCCGGTATAGAAGTGACCCGCGAAGATATTATCGATCTCGGACACGGCGGGATCTGTGCCGGATGTCAGGAGTGCCGTTACCCCGATTGCGGTTTCGGAAAATAACCAGGTTCTACAGGGCTGGTCCGAGGAACCAACTCGCATCGCCCCTGATTATTTGTAAATGGGGGAGGCAGTCGAATGGTCGGTCTGCATGAAACCCCACAACCCTAGAAGGAGGAACAGAGTCATGGGATTGGTCAAGAAGATACTCAAAGTCAACGGCGTCGAACGAGCAATTATCGTTGATCAGAACGCCCTGCTGTCCGACGTAATCCGCAAGCAGCTTCAGCTGACCGGCACCAAGGTCGGTTGCGGCACCGGCACCTGCGGCGCCTGCAACGTAATCCTGAACGACAAACTGGTGCGCACCTGCGTCACCCGCATGAAACGGGTCGACAACTGGTCGACTATCACCACCGTCGAGGGCATTGGCACCCCGCAGAACCTGCACCCCATTCAGAAGTCCATCATCAAGCACGGCGCCCTGCAGTGCGGTTTCTGTACTCCGGGCTTTGTCGTCTCCATCAAAGCGCTCCTCGATGTAAACCAAAACCCCACCCGCCAGGATGTACGGGACTGGTTCACCAAACACAAAAACGCCTGCCGCTGCGTCGGATACATGTCCCTCGTCGACGCGGCGATGGATGCCGCAAAAGTACTGCGGGGCGACATGGACGAAGCCCTGCTCGATTACAAAGGAGCGACTGACGGTCGTCTGTACGGTTCCCGCTATCCCCGCCCCACCTCGGTGGCCAAGGCCTGCGGCCTGTGGGACTTCGGTGCGGACAAGCGCGAGCAACTCCCTGACAACACCCTGTTCCTCTCCCTGGTCTACGCCGACGTGGCCCATGCCAACATCAACGGTGTCGACACCAGCGCTGCCGAGAAGATGGAAGGCGTAGTCAAAATCGTCACCGCCAAAGATATCAAGGGCAAAAACCGCATCACCGGACTGATCACCTTTCCGACCAACAAAGGCGACGGCTGGGATCGCCCGATCCTGTGCGATGAAAAAGTCTTCCAGTACGGCGACGCCATCGCCATCGTCTGCGCCCGGACTCAGGCTCAAGCCGATGAGGCTGCCAAAGCGGTCAAACTCGACCTGGAAGTGCTGCCCCACTATATGAACGCTCCGGCCGCCATGGCCGAAGACGCCATCGAAATCCACCCCGGCACCCCCAACGTCTACTTCACTCAGGGCCTGGTAAAAGGCGAAGACACCAAACCGATCATGGAAAAGGCTGCCTATGTAGTCGAAGGCGAGTACTATCTCGGCCGCCAGCCACAAATGCCCCTCGAGTCCGACATCGGCTTCGCCTACACCAACGAAGATGGCAAAGTGGTTATCAACTCCAAATCCATCGCCATTCAGCTGCAGATCGCCATGATCGCTCCGGGCCTCGGTCTGGACCCCGAAGACCTGGTCATCGTACAAAACCCCTGCGGTTCTACCTTCGGCTACAAGTTCTGCCCGAGCAACGAAGCCCTGTTGGCCGCAGCCACCATGGCTACCGGCCAACCTTGCTACCTCGAGTACAGCTGGGCTCAACTGCAGTTCTACACCGGCAAGCGTTCGCCCTTCTGGTTCAAGGCTCGTCTGGCTGCCGACAAAAACGGCAAATTCCTGGCCGCTGAGACCGACTGGTCCGTTGACCATGGTCCCTATTCCGAGTTCGGCGACCTGCTGACCATCCGTGGCATGCAGTATGCTTTCGCCGGCTACGACATCGCCAACATGCGCGGAGAAGGCCGTACGGTCTGCACCAACCACTGCTGGGGCGCCCCCTTCCGGGCGTACGGATCACCCCAGTCCTTCTTCGCCTCCGAGTCACTGATCGACGAACTGGCCAAGAAAATGGGCAAGGATCCTTTTGATCTACGCGAGCTGAACTGCTACCGCGAAGGTTCCACCACCCCGACCCAGCAGACTCCGGAAGTTATTGTGTTCCCGAAACAGTTCGAAGCCCTGCGTCCCAAATACGAGCGGGCCAAGCAACTGGCTGAGATGAACAGCACCGCCACCAAGAAACGCGGCGTTGGCGTCTCCCTCGGCATCTACGGCTGCGGCCTCGACGGCCCGGACTCCTCCGAAGCTTGGGTCGAATTGCTGCCTAACAACGAGGTCATGGTCGGCAACAGCTGGCAGGACCACGGCCAGGGCGCTGACATCGGTACTCTCACCTTCGCTCATGAAACCCTCAAACCCCTGGGCCTGAAACCCGAGCAGATCAACCTGTGCATGAACGACTCCAGCATGACCCCGAACTCAGGTCCTTCCGGTGGTAGCCGACACAACGTCGTTACCGGCAACGCTATCCGCGTATCCTGCGAAATGCTCCTTGAGGCCATGAAAAAAACTGACGGCACCTATCGCAACTACGCTGAAATGAAAGCCGAAGGGATCGAGACCAAGCATCTCGGCAAATGGACCACTCCTTGTACCCATTGCGACGTCGAAACCGGCAAGGGCGAACCCTTCTGCATCTACATGTACGGTCTGTTCCTGGCCGAAGTTGAAGTCGACATCAGCACCGGCAAGACCTCGGTTATCAAAATGACTCACGTCGCCGACGTCGGTACCATCACCAATCAGCTGGCCGTTGACGGTCAGATCTATGGCGGTCTGGCCCAGGGTATCGGTCTGGCTCTGACCGAAGACTTCGAACACATCCAGAAGCACTCCAACATGATCGGCGCGGGCTTCCCCTTCTGCAACGACATACCCGACGATCTGGAAATTATCTACGTCTGTGAACCGCGGCCACTCGGTGCCTTCGGTGCCGGCGGCGTTGGGGAACTGCCACTCACCGCGCCTCACTGCGCCATCATCAACGCCATCGACGACGCTTGCGGCGCTCGTATCCGTCACCTTCCAGCCTATCCGGAGAAGGTGCTGGCGGCCCTTAACTCGAAGAAAAAAGCCTTCGACGTGGCTGACGCCATTTCCCTTGGTTACACCTCAGACGCTGTCGATTCGGTTCCACCGAAACCCGAGGATGTCATCAACGCCTTAGCTTAAAGGGAAAAGACCAAAGTGTAATTCTGCAAATTCTCCGGCGGTACCTGCGGTCCATTCCGGGAATCACCGGTACCACCTTTAACCGGAGATCGTGATGCTGGAGAGTCGCCATTCAGGCGGCTCTCCAGCATCTATTACTTTGATTCACCGCCATTTTTGCCCAACATATAATCCCCCAAATCCGTAGCAAAGAAAGAGGGAATCGATGGAAAAGGAACAACGCATCGCATGGGAGGCTAAGTGTACCCAGGATGAGCCACCCGCCTGCAGCAGCAACTGTCCTCTGCATATCGACGTTCGCCAATTCATGAAGCAGCTTGCGGACGGCGATAATAAGGCCGCCTACCAAACCCTGAAAAAAACCATGCCCTTTCCCGGCATTCTGGGACGCATTTGCGACCACCCCTGCGAAACCGCCTGCCGACGAAAAGAGGCCGGAGAGGCCCTGGCCATCAGCTCCCTGGAGCGGTTTTGCGTGGAGCAATACGGCGCCCCGGACCCGGTCAAACCCCTGCCGGCCAAGCGCAACAAAGTCGCGGTACTTGGGGCAGGCCTCGCCGGCCTCACTGCCGCTCTCGACCTTCTGAACAAAGGCATACGCGTCGCCATCTATGAACAGGAAAAACAGCTCGGTGGTGCGCTACACAATTATTCCGAACAAGTACTCCCAGCTGCGGTGATCGATGCAGAGCTGATGGTTCTGACCGCCTTGCGGGCCGACCTGCAACTCGGAACCCCGTGGGATGCCGAAACCTTTGCCCACCTTGCCGAAACCTACGACGCTATCTTCGTCGACGGCCAGGCCACCACCCACTGGACTCTGCCCCTAGAGCGCGAAGCCAATGGCCGCATTGTTAAGGACAGCCTCACCGGTGCAACGGCTGAACGAGGAATTTTTTCCGGCGGCGAAGCGGACCCGAGCCAGGGGTATTCGCCGATTCTGGAGGCCTTTGCAGGCCGCAAGGGAGCCCTGTCCATCGAACGCTTTTTACAAAAAGCCACCATAAACTACAACCGGGAAAATGAAGGCCCCTATCCGACCCGGCTGCATACTAATTTAGAGGGAATTAAACCGAGCCTGCGTGCCCTGCCAAAACAGCTCACGAAGGAGGCAGTGCGTGCGGAGGCGAGTCGCTGCATACAGTGCGAATGTCTGGAATGTGTCAAGCACTGCACCTATCTGCAAAAGTACAAGAAATATCCCAAGACCTACATTCGGCAGATATTCAACAACGAAAAGGTAATACCCGGAGCCACCCACAGCAAAAACAATTTCGTCAATTCCTGTACCCTGTGCGGCCTCTGCCAAAGCATCTGTCCCAACGGGCTATTCATGGGCGAGGTCTGCATGAATTCCCGCGAGACCATGGTTCTGGAAAAGTTCATGCCGGCCTCGGCTCACGAATTTGCCCTGCAGGACCTGGAATTCAGCCGCAGCGAAGCCTTCAGCCTCTGCCATCACGCTCCGGGCTTCAAAGAAAGCGCCTATCTCTATTTCCCGAGTTGCCAGCTCTGTTCCAGCAGCCCCGGGGAGGTGATGGAATCCTATCACTTTTTGCGAAAAAATCTCGATGGTGGCGTCGGCCTGATGCTGGCCTGCTGTGGCGCACCGGCCTACTGGAGCGGGCGCAAAGAACTGTTTACCGAAATCATCGATGAACTGCGCCAGCAGTGGTTGAAAATGGGCGGCCCTCAAGTAATCATCGCCTGCAGTTCTTGTCAACAGCTGTTCCAGGACCATCTCCCCGAGATTCCCCTTAAGTCGCTCTGGCTGTTACTCGAAAAGCCGGAGTTGAAACAGGCGCTGCCCCCATCTTCCCTGGCCGCCAAAACTGTCGCCGTCATTGATCCCTGCGCCAGTCGCCACAAAAAGGACATTCAGCAGAGCGTGCGCCAAACCGTCACCGAGCTGGGTCTGACCATTGAAGAGCTGGCCTACAGTGGCGAAACCACCCAGTGCTGCGGCTACGGCGGTCTGGTGTTTAACGCCAACCTCGACCTCACCGATGAGACCCTCAGCTGTCGGATCAAGGCCAGCGACCATGACTACCTGGCCTACTGCGCCATGTGCCGCGACCAGATGGCCGCCGCCGGTAAACCGACCGCCCATCTCATTGAACTGTTGTTCGGCGAAAACGACAACGGCGACCCTTGGCAACGGGGCTTTCTGTCCTGGTCCGAGCGTCGGGAAAACCGGGCCCGGGTCAAGGACGTTCTCGGCCGTACCCTATGGGGCGAAGCTCCCCATTTGCCGGAGAGTTATCAGGAAATGAATCTGTACCTTGATAGCGAAGTCCAGCGCACCGTCGACCGGCGACGTATTCTCCTCGACGACATTCGCCAGGTTATTGACCAATCGCAAACCGATGGCCGGCGTCTGGTCAACAAAGACAATGGTCGGCACCTGGCCAACCGCCCCCTCGGCAAAGTCACCTTCTGGGTCGAGTATGCCCCCGAGGGAAAAGGGTTCCGCGTCTTTAATGCCTACAGCCATCGCATGAACGTTACCGGAGTGAAATAATGATATCCCTTGAAGAAGCCAAGCAATGGACCTGCGATGCTTGCGACAAGCCCCTTGTAATGCGCGAGGTGGTATTTCTCTACCTGAACGGCCCCTTCCACGTCGACCTGCCGGCCTGCCCGGAATGTGGACTGGTACTCATCAACGAAGAGCTGGCCACAGGAAAAATGGCTGAGGTGGAACACATACTTGAAGACAAATAATCAAACCGACGGTGCCGCCTGTCCCCTGGCGGCACCACGCCTTTACGAAAGCAACGCCCTGCGCCGGGCTACCGGTGACACCCTGCGGCCCGGAGGATTAACCCTGCTGAAGCAAGCCTTGCAGCAGGTAAATTGGCCTGCAGGATCGCGAGTACTGGATATCGGCTGTGGCACCGGAGCCACTGCCACCTATTTGCGCCAGACCCATGGTCTGCAGGCCGTAGGCCTCGATCTGTCCGAACAACTGCTCGGCCAGGGGGCCGCAGCGCATCCAGAACTACCCCTGATTCTCAGCCGGGCTGAAACATTGCCCATCGCCAACGGCTCACTGAGGGGTTTGACCTGCGAATGCGTGCTGTCCTTAATCAAAGATCCCCCCGGCACTTTGCGAGAGTTTTCCCGGGTGTTGGCCTGTGGCGGCCAGCTGGTCCTCAGCGACATATACCGGCGGCGCGACATTACGGACCAGGAGTTACCGGGAAACTGCTGCCTTGCGGGAGCTGCAAGCCGCGAACAGTTGCTTGACCGGCTACAAAAGGCAGGTTTTACAGTGCAGCGGTGGGAAGACCACTCCCGCCTGCTGGCTGAACTAGCGGCCCGTCTGGCCTGGCTAAACGGCTCACTGACCGAGTTCTGGAGCCAATTCTCAGCTGACGGCGACGGCCGGCCCATGCAAAAAGCGGTGCAGGCCATGCGACCCGGTTACTGTCTGGTGATCGCCGCCAAACAAAGCTGAAACTTTCTTGACCCGCAAACCAAACAACCGATTGCCATCATCGCTTCGTCTGTCGAAAATTCTAATCACAAGGGAATGTCATGAGCAATGAACTATTTCGCATGATGGATCTGGTACAAAAGGGCTACTACTGCAGCCAGATTCTGCTCAACCTCGGACTCGACAACTGCGGTCGCAGCAACCCCGATCTGATCCGTACCATGGCGGGCCTCGCCCACGGCGCCGGATTTGGCAAAGGGACCTGCGGCGCCTTAACCGGCGGCACTTGCCTGCTGGCCTTCTACGCCGGCAAAGGCTGTGACCAGGAACAGGAACACGTCGACTTTATGACCATGCGCCAGCGTCTGGCCGACTGGTTTTACGAAACCGTTGGTGAAGAATACGGCGG
>CAZKQY010000288.1:0-3729 GCA_964555005.1 uncultured Syntrophotalea sp.
TGGGAATGGAATATTCAAACCGGTGAAGCCTGTTTTAACGAGCGTTGGGCCGACATGATCGGATATTCGTTGGCGGAAATCTCCCCGGTCAGCATCAAGACCTGGGAACAATTCTTACACCCCGACGACCACCAGCGGACCGAGGATGCCTTGGAGAGCCATTTCCGCGGTGAAACAGATTACTATGAATGTGAATTTCGCATGCGGCACCAGGCTGGCCATTGGGTTTGGGTTTTGGGTCGCGGCAAGGTTGTGTCATGGACCGATAAGGGGCGACCGTTGCAAATGGTCGGCACCCATCTGGACATTACGGATCGCAAGCACGCGGAAGAGACGCGACGTTTAAGTGATGAACGCCTGCAGAGTGTGTTTCGAGTGGCACCGACCGGGATCGGGGTGGTGCGTGATAGAGTTTTTATGGAGGTAAACCAGCGTCTTTGTGAGATGACGGGCTACGCCGCAGAGGAACTCATTGGCAAGAATGCCCGTATGCTGTACGCCTCTGAAGAAGCATATGCTTTGGTCAGCAAGGTTAAATACGATCAGATTAAGGCCACAGGCACCGGGGCTGTCGAGACCCGTTGGCAACGCAAAGACGGCAGCATCAGGGATATCTGGTTGGCGTCGTCTCCCTTGAATCCAACGGATTTGTCCCAAGGAGTTACCTTTACCGCACTGGATATTACCGATCGTAAAAGGGCCGAGAAAGCACTGAAGGAGAGTGAAAGAAAACTTTCCAACTGGATGGCAAATTTGTCTGGGATGACCTATCGCTGTCGCAACGACCGAAATTGGACGATGGAGTTCATGAGTGAGGGTTGCCATGCTTTAACCGGTTATTTTCCGGAAGATATTAAAGACACTTATGTTGACATTATCCATCCAGACGATCGGGAATATGTATGGCAGACGGTTCAAAACGCTCTTGCAGAGAAAAAACCGTTTCAGCTTAACTTTCGGATTCGCACCGCCAGCGGAGAAGAGCGCTGGGTTTGGGAGCGGGGAGTGGGGGTCTTTTCGGCGTTGAATGTTTTGCAAGCTCTGGAAGGTGTGATTGTTGATATCACGGACCAAAAACGAGCTGAGAAAGCTTTGACTGAAAGTGAGGCTCGCTACCGTAGTCTTTTTGAGAACAATCATGCGGTTATGCTGATTCTTGACCCGGCAACCGGCGAAATAGTGGATGTCAATCCGGCGGCCGCCTCATGGTATGGCTGGAGCCGGGACGAGCTCTGCCAAAAAAATATCGGCGATATCAATAAATCCCTCAATTCCAGGGAACTGTTGGCGGAGATGGGTCGGGCGGTCAGCCAACAGGCCGGGCCTTTTTTGTTTCGCCATCAAAGGGCAGACGGTTCGTTACGGGATGTAGAGGTTTTCAGCGGTTCGCTACAGGTGGCTGGCCGGTCTCTGCTCTACTCCATCATTCATGATATTACGGAAAAGAAACGGACCGATAAAGCTCTGGAGAAGCGCATTCTGGCATTGACCCGCCCTCTGGATGACGCTACGAGCATGACCTTTGACGACTTGTTCAACCTGCGGGACATCCAGCGCCTTCAGGACGATTTCGCCAACGCTACCGGCGTTGCAGCACTGATGGTCAGTCCGGACGGCACGCCCATCACCGCGCCAAGCAATTTTTGCCGTCTGTGCCGGGAGGTACGTAAGACAGCAAAGGGCCAGGCCAATTGCTGTCGGTCCGATGCCACAATCGGTCGGTCTACCGATCAGGGTTCAACCATCAAGCGCTGCCTGAGTGCGGGACTCTGGGATGCCGGCGCAGCAATCCTTATCGACGGCCGGCATATTGCCAATTGGCTGGTGGGACAGGTGCGCGATACCAGCCAGCCCGAAGACCATATTCGGGCCTATGCCCGTGAAATCGGGGCCGATGAAGAGGTTATGGTCGAAGCCTTTCGAGAAGTGCCGGTCATGTCCTATGAGCAGTTCGCACAGGTGGCCCAGGCATTGCAGACCCTGGCCAACCAATTATCCCTTTCCGCTTACCAAAATGTGCAGCAGGCCCGGTTTATTGCCGGGCAAAAACGGGATCAAGCGGAAATAGCTTTTTTGGCTCATCACGATCAGTTAACGGGACTGGCAAACCGTACGCAGCTTATGGAATATTTTGAGCTGGCAGCCGCCCATGCCCGGCGGACCAGCACTCAGCTGGCCCTTTGCGTTCTCGATCTGGATGGCTTCAAAGCCATCAACGATTCCCATGGACATCCCTTGGGAGATCTCTTGCTCTGTCAAGTGGCCCACCGACTTAAAGATGCCGTTCGCTTTAGTGATACGGTATGCCGCATGGGCGGCGACGAATTTATCATCCTGTTCACCGACCTTCCGAACACCGCTGCCGTTACCGCCCTGGTTCAGAAAACCATTATGTGTTTTGAACCCCCTTTCAACCTGAAAGGGACAGTTCTTTCGATCAGTGCCAGTATGGGGGTAGCTCTTTTTCCGGAAGATGGGGACACTTTTTCCACCCTGTTTGAGCATGCTGATGCTGCAATGTATTTTGCCAAAGAGTCCGGGCGCAACAATATCCAGTTTTTTCGTCAGGAGATCAATCAACGCATACAGCAGCGCTTGACTATCGAGAGGGAATTACGCCAGGCTCTGTTTGACGATGAACTGGAACTGCACTATCAGCCTATAATCCAATTGCCGGAAATGAGTATGGCCGGAATGGAAGCGCTGGTGCGCTGGCGGCATCCGCAAAAAGGCTTGATCTCGCCTGACCAATTCATTCCCGTGGCTGAAGAGTCCAATCTTATTGTATCCCTGGGCCAGTGGGTTCTTAAAGCCGCCTGCCGGAACATGGCGGCCTGGCGCGTGTTAGGGCTACCGGACTTGCCGGTCTCGGTCAATGTTTCTGCCCGACAGCTTTTTGAAAGTGATTTTGCAAATTTCGTTAAACAGACGCTTATAGATTACGCTCTGCTACCGCAACAGTTGGAATTGGAAGTGACGGAAAATATTTTTCTGGAGGGCTCTAATTCTGTAGAAATGGTCATGAATAAACTCAAGGATATCGGTGTTGGTTTGAGCTTGGACGATTTTGGTACCGGATATTCCAGTCTCAGTTATCTCAAACGGTTCCGTATTGAGAAACTGAAAATAGACCGATCATTCATGGAACAGGTTTGCCACAACCCACAAGATGCTATCCTGGTTAAAACCATCATCCGCATGGCCCAGAATCTGGGCATGCAGGTTGTCTCTGAAGGGGTAGAAACGGCCGACCAGGTGGAATTTCTTATCGATCAGGGTTGTCAACTGGCGCAGGGTTTTTTGTTCAGTAAACCGCTGCCCCTTGCCGAGATTCAAGAGTTGCTGGGGCAGCCTGACATATGCAACTTAAGGTTTCCCAAGGTTCCATGAGGGACTTAGACTAGCCAGGTTAAGTAATACGCTTTAATGGGCAATGTTAAGATGGCCTCTATCTACTGGAGAGTGTTTTTCTCGCAACTTTCACTTTTCAAAGACGCACCAAAAGCTCCTGTTTTTCAGAAGGGCTCTTGGTGCGTCTGTTGTTTGGCCGGTTTGTTGTCGTCATAGACACTATGTTAACCTGTCTTGATAATAGAGACTTTGATGTTGCTTAACTAAAGTATGATAAATCAACATCTGTTCTGTAAATTGCACAACCCTCTTTGGGGCGGTCTTTAACAGTTAAAAACTCAAGTAGACTCGACCGGTTTCCCATTCCTCAGAGATTTC
>CAZKQY010000289.1:0-11906 GCA_964555005.1 uncultured Syntrophotalea sp.
ACCCCATGACTTTCTGCTATCGACGCCACCTTGGCAGCAATGGTTGGCGACAGATCTTCACTTAGCAACACCAAGGATAGATCTGAATCCCGCCCCAACTCAGTCATAACCAGACGACTGCCTGATCTAACAATTCCCGATTTACGAGCCATTCCTACCAAATTAGCCACACGCTGCCTAACCTGGTTGACCAGGCTTTCTTTCAGAACCTCGTAATTCGGCGGTTCGCAACGCCCAGTGAAAACACGCTCGAACTGTTTGCGTTTAACCGCCGTTTCCAAACAAGAGACTTCACAACAAGTATACCCTCCCCGGCCGGGCAACTTTCGCCCATAATCTACCAAGACCTCGCCCTGCGGGGAAAGAACATACCGCACCAAAAGTGACTGGTCAAGAACCTTGCGACAAGCGATACAACTACGCTGCGGCCCTGGACGACTTGCTTTACTCAATCCTGACCCCGCTCCTCGTCCGCACCAGCTTCACCGTTCACGGTAACTGCTTCATCGATAACGGTAGCTGCTTCATCAAGCAAGGTATCGGTCGATTCAACATCACTGGCCTCGGTCAGAACTTCATCAGCCTCTTCAACTTCTCCTGCCCCTTCGCCACTCTTGCCGGTTTGCTCGTCAAACTCTTCCATAGCAGCTTCCGCCGCCCGGGTTTCGCTCTTTATGTCAATACTCCATCCGGTCAGCTTGGCCGCAAGACGGACATTCTGCCCTTTTTTGCCAATGGCAAGAGAGAGCTGATCGTCAGGCACAATAACTTCGAGGGATTTTGTTTCGCTGTCGACATAGATTCGGGTTACCTCTGCTGGAGACAGAGCCGAGCAGGCAAAACGACCGACATCCATAGTCCAGGGAATAATGTCGATTTTTTCCCCGCGCAGTTCGGAAACCACATTCTGTACCCGAGAACCGCGCATACCGACACAAGCACCAACCGGATCGACATCAGAGTCGTAGGACGCCACAGCGATTTTGGTGCGACTGCCGGCTTCGCGAGCAACGGCCTTAATTTCAACAATACCCTCGGAGATCTCAGGCACTTCAAAATGAAATAGTGCAGCTACCAGGTTGGGATGACTCCGGGACAAGATAATTTGCGGTCCCTTAGTGGCCATCTTGACCTCAGATATATAGACCCGGACTCGATCACCCTGACGATAATTTTCCCTCGGCACCTGCTCCCGATGTGGCAGCAACCCTTCCGACATACCCAGATCCACGATGAGGTCGCCCCGTTCATAACGACGAACGATGCCATTAACCAATTCACCAACCCGGTTTTTGAACTCATTGTAGATCTTTTCCCTCTCAGCCTCCCGCACCTTTTGAATAATGACCTGCTTGGCGGTCTGAGCGGCGATACGGCTGAAACTTCCTGCATCCATCTTCATGCCGAGGGAGTCACCAACCTGCACATCAGGATCTATACCCGCGGCCTCCTCCAGGTCGATTTCCTTGTAGGAATCAAGCACCTCTTCGACCACAGTGACAAACTCGAAAATCTCCACTTCCCCCAACTCGTCACTATAGTGGGCTTCAAGGTCACGGGTATTACGAAACTTTTTATTAGCTGCAGACAAGACCGCAGACTCGAGTGCTTCGACCAATACAGCACGATCGATGCCCTTGTCCTTAACGACCTGATCAATAATGTGATTTAAATTTTCCAGCATTTTATCTATATCCCCCTAGTTCTCTTTACTTTATTCGTGGCCGGGAATAGCGGTCATATATTTTAAAACTCAATTTCCAGATTGGCGCGCTCGATATCACACAAGGGCAACTCAACAATGCCGCCTTTTTTATCCGTTTGCTCCAGCATCACCATTCCCTCACGTAATCCAAGCAACTTACCGACAAAGGTCTTACGTTGCTGCCCCCGCTTATCCGGGTCGCACTTGCAGGCCATCTTGATCTTGGCGAGGCGCAGGCAAAAACGCTCATAGTCAGCCGGCCGAGTCAATGGCCGATCGATACCCGGAGAAGAAACTTCCAACCGGTAGGCCGAAGTTATTGGATCTTCAACCTCCAGCAGCACACTGACTTCGCGGCTAATCTCAACACAGTCATCAAGGGTGACTCCACCCTCTTTGTCAACAAAAAGACGCAGCACCATATCCCGTTCCTCTCGGCGATATTCGAGAAGAACCAATTCAAAACCTTTTTCAACAAGGATCGGCTCAACGAGTTCGGTTATTCTGTCGATAATGGTCCTGCCTGACATAAACACTAAACCTCGAAATAAAAAAGTGAGCTGCGAGCCCACTTTTTAGTGAACAATAATTATCTCTGTTGAATACCATATAAATCAGCTTTCCGCAAGAACAATTTATGTTTGCAGGGTTCACCCTGATTGTGATGCGAGTAGCAGTTGCAGGGACTTGAGAATCTGCTCCATTTCGATTTGATCCAGCGGATCATGTCCTGATTCACATTAATATCTGGAGCAGCGCCAACAATTTCCTGCCGCAAGCGATCGGACATCTTTTTCGCAACAAAGGTACTAAACCCCGTCACATTTCCGGCTCAACAGGCTAACACTTTCTATATGGTGGGTCTGAGGGAAAAAATCGAATGGCTGACTCCATTCCAGACAGTAATCGTCCTGCAGCAACGGCTGCAGATCTCGCACCAGGGTCGGCGGCTCGCAGGAGACATAAAGAATATACCGGGGACGCAACACCTGTAACTCTTTAACGACACCGGCAGCGCCACTACGAGGCGGGTCAAGCATGACCAGGTCGAACCCGAAAAGGCTTGCAAGCTGACTCGCTGCACCTTCAGCCGAAAGATGATGAAAAAACGCATTATCTATGCCGTTCCGCTTGGCATTCTCACGGGCCTTGGCAATGGCTGGTGCAAAATCTTCCACGCCGATCACTTCACTGACCAGACGTGCAACCGGCAGAGACAGATTGCCCATTCCGCAGTAAAGATCGAGTACCCGTCCAGCGCCACTTTGCTGAACAGCCTTGATAACCGCTTCGATCATGGTGCGGTTCTGTTCCAGATTGACTTGGGCAAAGCCCCCTGGGCCGTAAGCCAATGTCAGAGGCGGCCGGCTAACGTGAATGTATAGATCTTCTTCTCCACAGACCGGTTGCAACCGGCCCTTGCGCCCACTCTGCAAATAAAGCGCGATCCCCGCAGCAGAAACCTGAGGACGCAGAAAATCGGCAACCATCGCCGCATCAGAGCCGAGATAATGCAACACGGCCCGAACTTGTCCGTCGTCGCCAATACCCAGATCTAACTGCGGCATACGGTGGCTATGGCGGAAACCGTTCAGCGCCTCACGGAATAACTTAGCCGCTTGGCTAAGGTAAGGATGCAGGATCGGGCACTGCTGGTGATCAACTACAACATGACTGCCACGGCGGTAAAATCCCATAACCAACTGCTGACCCTGGACCTGTAGTTTAAGTTGAGCCCGGCTGCGATAATGCCAAGGCTCGTTAGCTGCCACCAAGGGCCGGATTCGCATCCGATCGACCCCGGCCTGACGATGGAGAAGATCGGCAAAGATCTTTCCTTTCCAGGCGCTCTGAACTTCATAAGGCAAATGTTGCCACTGACAGCCTCCACATTGACCAAATACCGGGCAGGCAGGAGGGCAGCGATTATCAGCGGGTTGCAGCACCTTTTCCAACCGGGCTTCGGCAAAACGTTTTTTAGACTTTATCACGCGACAGCGTACCCGATCACCCGGAGCCGTCTGCGGCACAAAAATAACCTTGCCCTCGTGATAGCCCAGGCCGTTGCCCCCGTAAACCAGGGATTCTATATGCAAATCATCGATAACCGGATTCATGCTTGAGGTTCCGTTCCTTTGCGCCGTTCACGCTCCTGCCAGTCGAGGCGGCTCCAAAGGCCTCGCAAAATGCGGACTTCCCGGTCATTAAGACCGGCACGGCCAAAAATACGCCGCAAACTGCGCAGGATATGGTCAGGGTTTTTCTCATCCAGAAAACCGATATCACAGAGAGTGCTGCGCATGTGCCCATACATGCCCTCAAGCACCCTGTTGGTAGCCAGTTTTTTGCGTCCCCCAGGTTTAAAATGAGCGGACCCTTGAACTTTGCCAATCTCATAAAGACACAGTACTACCGACTGGGCCAGATTCATGGATGGCAACTGATCGCTGGTCGGTATGGTGATAAGTCGCTGGCAGAGATCAAGCTCGTCGGTGGTAAGCCCTTTATCTTCACGGCCGAACACCAAAGCCACCCTGCCCTTCTCGGTCCAAGGCTGTAAATAGCCGGCTGCCTGATCGGGATGAAGAAAATCCTCGCGATACTTACCGAAGCGACGGGTGGTCGCCAAGGCCAGATGGCAATCGTTTAAAGCCTCTTCGAGACTGATAAATACGGCAGCTTCCTCCAGCAGGCCCCCGGCTTTAACCGCCATGCGCCTCGCTTCGTCACCTAGATGATCGGCCTGTGGGTTGACTAGTCGCAAATCATTGAAACCAAAATTTTTCATAGCCCGACAAACAGAACCAACATTCAAGGGTCCTTGAGGCTCAACCAATACAATTGAGATCTTTTCAATATTCATAAAATAGGTTATCTATCCCCTGCAAGCATATGTACTTAGGTTACTCCCGGATCTATCAGAATGACAACCTGCCCGTCTCTTACCTTCCAAAAAACCAAAGCCCTGACCGATTCAAACGGCAGGGCCAATTCTTTTTAAACTGTTGAGAGTGTTACAAGCAGGACCTGACGGCCCGGTCAACGCATGGCCACGGCAAAACCGGTCTTCCGGTATCTGGCGTAACGATGACGTGCATCACTGGCCAGTTGCTGGTCATAAACTTCTGCAAAATCAATTACATGCCGAAAGTGGCTCATAAATTCAAGACTACACGGTTTTCCCATAATAAGAATTTCAGCACCATGGGGATTGCTCTCGGTAATTTCAATGATAATCGGCTCATCGAGACAATCGACCGCACCATTATTGTAAACATGAGGGATAAAAGACCCCTTATGCCAAGCCCACATGAAGCTATCCAAGGTCACGGCCTGATTTTCGTCGCTTACCGTGATTAGAATCTTATTTCCATCATTAAAAAACTGCTCGGCCAATTCACACAAGTGTCTGGCCTTCTCTGGTCGCTTAAGCTTAACGAACTCGACCTGGGTCATGCGCTGTCCCATCTTTGTATCGATATAATTAAACGACTAGACCCTAGGCCGTCTCAAAAGTATAACCACGGTCAAGAGCCTTCAGATTGGCGGGAATAAAACGTTTATTACGCTCTGGAATAATAACATCCAGAGCCTGCTTGATGCTCTCAAGTTGTACTAGCGGATTGCGGGCCAGCAGCGCTCCAAGCATGACCATATTGGCCAATTTGACGTTGCCGACCTCAGTAGCAATCTCGTTGGCAGGAATAGCCAGAGTAGAGATATCGCTGCGTTGATGCTCACTGGCATCGATCAAAGAGCTATTAAAAAGACAAAACCCGCCGGGTCGAATCTGCGAATAATACTTATCCATTGCATTCTGATTCAAAAGCAGAACGTTGCTTGGCTGCCCAACCACTGGCGAACCGATTTCCTGATCGGACACAATGACACTGCACATAGCCGCACCACCCCTTTTTTCCGGCCCATAGGCGGGGAAAAAGGTAGCATTCTTGCCGGCATCAATAGCGGCATACGCCAGCAAGTTGCCGATCAACAGAATACCCTGACCACCAAAGCCAGCCATAAAGACGTCTTCGTTCATCTTGTTGTTATCCATGCAAAGAGACCTCTTGTCTAAGCTCAACCCTGTTCCTCGCTTAGATCCTTAAAAGTACCAAGGGGAAAGCAGGGCATCAATTCATGACTGATCCGCTCATTAGCATCAAGAGCTGAAAGCCCCCAGTTAGTCGGACAAGCCGCTAGAACCTCTACGAAGGCAAAACCGACACGGTTCTTCTGCATCTCCAAGGCTTTGCGAATCACCTTGCCGGCTTGCGCTACCCGTTTGGGAGCATCAACGGATACGCGTGCGGAAAATTTAGTGCCATCAAGCAAAGCCAGTAGTTCGGCCATACGAATCGGATTGCCGTCAGTTTCAAGATTACGCCCATAAGGGGTAGTAGTAGTCACCTGCCCGCCCAGACTGGTTGGTGCCATCTGCCCACCGGTCATACCGTAGGTCGTATTATTGACGAAAATGACCGTAATGTTTTCGTTTCGATTGGCCGCATGAATAATCTCAGCGGTACCGATAGCCGCCAGGTCGCCATCCCCCTGGTAAGTGAACACAATGCTATCGGGATGAACTCGCTTAACCCCGGTAGCCACCGCAGGAGCGCGACCATGGGGTGATTCAACCACATCGATATCGAAATATTCGTAGAGCAGCACACTGCAACCGACAGAAGCGATGCCGATGGTTTGTTGTTGCACCCCAAGTTGATCCAGGGCTTCAGCTACCAGTCGATGAACCGTGCCGTGATGACAACCGGGACAAAAGTGACTGGACACTGGTTTCAGTGAATGGGGACGCTCAAATACCGTAATCATGCTGTCGGCCATAATCAGTCCTTATAATGCTTTTGCAATTGTTCGAAAAGCTCTTCCGGGGTCGGCAGTGAACCGGTACCGCCGGGACGTCCATAAAACCGGACATCGGCTTGGCGATCGACAGAAAGTCGTACATCTTCAACCATCTGTCCGTTGTTGAGTTCAACGCAGAGAACCCGCCTGCAACGTTCGGTGGCTTGACGGAAAACTTCAGCTGGAAAGGGAAACAGAGTGATGGGACGAATCAAACCAACCTTTAACCCAGCCTGGCGTGCCCTGTTAACTGCAGTCTTGGCAATACGCGCCGCACTGCCGAAGGCGGTAATAATCAATTCAGCATCGTCAATGCCGATCGTTTGGCAACGCACCTCCCTATCCTTCAACTCCTGATAGCGACCGTGCAAGCGCCAATTGTGCGCTTCAAGAGCCCCATCCGCCAGAAACAGGGATTTAATGGTATTGCCCTGGGTACGACCTTGCTTACCGGTTACACACCAGTCTTTGGCCGGCAATTCAAAAAGGGGCTGATAGGGGTGCGGAGTAAGAGCCTCTTTCATCTGGCCGATCATGGCATCGCCGAGAATCATAACCGGCATGCGATATCGATCGGCAAGGTCGAAAGCAACCATGGTCAGGTCGTATAGTTCCTGAATGGAATCGGGAGCCAGCACAATAAGGTGGTAGCCGCCGTGCCCTCCACCCTTAACCGCCTGAAAATAATCAGCCTGAGAGGCATCAATGCCGCCAAGCCCCGGTCCACAACGCATCATATTCACAACAACAGCCGGCAATTCGCTACCGGCCATATAAGACAGACCTTCAGCTTTAAGAGAAATCCCCGGGCCCGACGAAGAAGTCATAACCCGAGCACCGGCTGCCGAAGCTCCAAGCACCATATTAATGGCAGCCACTTCACTCTCAGCCTGCAAAAAAGTTCCCCCCAGTCCCGGCAACTCACGGGACATATATTCAGGAATTTCATTTTGGGGGGTGATCGGATAGCCAAAATAGTAACGGCAACCAGCGGCAATCGCGCCAACACAAACCGCTTCATTACCCTTTACAAAGAGCCGTTTATTCAAAAGTTCCTCCAGACTGCAATAATCAGTTTTGTACCGTGAGTACCGACCTGCCTCGCATCAATCTTTTTTAGACTGATAAACGGAGATCGCCCCATCGGGACACATACGGGCACAGGCTGAACAGGCGGTACACTTATCCTGGTTGGCATCACTGATCTGAGCCAGGGGATATCCCTGTTTATTAATCTTATTACCCAAAGTAATCAGTTCCAAAGGACAAGCGATAACACACAAACCACACCCCTTGCAGAATTTTTCATCAATGACGAGTTTTTTCAAAAGACAATCTTCCTTTTGGCTAATCAACATAAGACTTAAACTGCAGGATCATAACAAATGTCGGCGAATTTAGCAAATAGTGGTTCAACCTTCGCTTGCAAGTCTATTTGTCAACCCAAATTCAATGCGCATACCATTCAGACACCCCACAGAGTACAATGGACAAACTTGCCCGACCAATGACATCCGTCGTATATCTTTGTGTAAACCTTTTCTCCTCCGTACCGTCAGAAGTACAAAACCAACGCACTTAATCAAGGAGGAAGTCATCATGAAAAAACAAAAGTTATGGATTGGCATTCTGTTCTGCTCATTTTTTATCTGGACCGGCAATGCCTTCGCCGTCGGATCGGTAACGCAGCGTCAGGTCCGTCAGCAACAACGCATTGAGCAGGGAGTTAAAAAAGGAAACATTACCCGTTCCGAACTCAAACAGCTTAAAAAAGAGCAACTAAAAATTTCCAAAAACATAAAAACAGCAAAACGGGACCGCCACATTACCCGACATGAAGCACGGCATATTGATCACTTGCAAAACCGCGCCGGCCACAATATTTATCGTTACAAACACAACAAAGCTCAACAACCGCAGATAGCACGCCACATTCAAAAACGCCAGCAAAATCATATTGCAAAACGCTCCAACCAAAACTGCAGGGTCACTCAACACATTGCCAGCTCAATCAACCTGAGCCATGCTCAACCAAGGCTTTCCCTGGCCTGGAACATCGATCTTAATTAGTCGATATAAAGCTCACCATTTTACGGAAGACACACACGCCACTCCTGCCCATACCAGCAGGAGTGGCGTGCCATTATCCGCAAAATACCGAAGAGATTCTCACCCACAAGGTGACGATTTATGCCATCCCGCATCCGTATTTGAACAAATTCTCCTTCTAACCCTGCAAAAAACCCTAATCATATCCTTTATAAAACCTGCCATCAAGATTAGACAACATTTCGATATTATATATTTTTTCCTTACAGAATTCACATAAAGCATATTACACCAGAGTGTTTCTTTAGACAAAAGCTACCCATTTCTGCTAATATCACTCGCCGCAAAATCAATAAGTGAAAAACTTGTCTGCACTGCTATTGTTTTTCATAGGGGGTATGGTTTGCTATTTATAAAAATAGCCATTCAAACATTGGGTGGACTCGGGCTTTTTGTGCTGGGAATGAAAACCATGACCGACGGCCTGCAAATGTCGGCCGGCACCCGCATTAAAAAAATTCTGTGTGCACTGTCGGCCAACAGGGTCATCGGCTGCGCTACGGGCACTCTGGTTACCGCCATGGTCCAATCCTCCTCGGCCACCACAGTCATGCTGATTGGTTTTGTCAGTGCTGGATTGCTAACCCTGCATCAAGCCGTCGGGGTGATTCTTGGTGCCAACATCGGCACAACGGTCACCTCCCAGCTCATTGCTTTTAAGTTATCCAGCCTCGCCATGCCGGCCATCGCCATCGGCGTGGGCATGAAATTTTTCAGCAAGCGCAAAAAATTTCGTTACACCGGCGAAGTAATTCTGGGATTTGGCCTGCTCTTTCTTGGCATGACGGTCATGAAACATGGTCTGGCCCCCATCAAAGACGACCCCGCTTTTCTATCTTTTTTTACCCGTTTTGATCCAGCTTCCTTCGGTGGCCTATTACTTTGCGTCGCCACCGGCGCCCTGCTGACCATGGCTGTCCAATCATCTTCAGCGACCATCGGCCTGACCATGACTCTGGCCAGCCAGGGTCTACTCGGTTTTCCCGCAGCCATGGCCTTGGTACTGGGGGAGAATATTGGCACCACCATAACCGCCGAACTGGCCACCATCGGCTGCAGCAATATTGACGCTCATCGCGCCGCCCGCGCCCATACCATGTTTAATGTTTTAGGGGTTGGCCTGATGTTGATCATTTTTCCCTATTTTATTAAATTTATAGAAATGATCACACTTTGGTCCGGCGTCGGACCAACCGATGCAATAATCAACGGCGAAGCCGTTAACATTGCCCGGTATCTGGCCAACGGTCATACCCTGTTCAACATCACCAATGCCCTATTTTTTCTGCTGTGCCTCCCCTGGCTGGTTAAATGCGCTATTTTTCTTTCCCCTCAAAGAAAAAAGACCGGCGATCAGCCCTCTTTACCCGAATTCAACGACCTTTATGATGGCAGTCCCATCGCTGCTCTAGCCCAGGTTCGTAGTGAAATCCTAAAAATGGCTCACACCGCCCGCATTACCCTTAAAGACATTTCGGAAAGCATCAATAACCACGACATCGACAAACTTGGCAGCTGGAAAATCAGAGAGGATTATCTTGATCTCGCCCGCAAGGAGATTAATTCCTATTTGACCCATATCTATCAAATGGAAATCAATGAAGAAGCCGCTATGGAAATTCACAGCTTTTTCCGCATGGCCAATAATATAGAGAAAATCGGTGACTCGGTTGAAGACTTGGCGAAACTGGCTGAGAAAATGTTTGAAAAAAAGTTGTTTTTTTCCAATGAATCGGTCATCGACTTACGCACCATGTCGACCCGTATCGAGACATTTCTTGATCTCATTATCAAGGAGATTCAGGAACCTGAAGAAACATTCATGGAGGAAGCTTTCAAAATTGAAAACGGCATCAATCTACTCTATAACAAAATGCGCTTTCAAAAAATCCAGCGGCTTCAAAAGCGGGATTGTGCCATCGAGCCAGGTCTTTGGTATATCGACATCATGACCTACCTGGAGAGAATCGGCGGATACTGCTTCAATATCGCTCAGGCCTTAACGGGTCAAAAATGACCGCTACTCTTTTATATACTCCCAAACTCCCCTTCGCGCTACCTATCTCAGCAACAACCAGCGATTAAGTTTTTCATTAATTCATGCCCATGTTCGATCAAATAACCGGTGCCGATTGCAGCTTTTTCGTGATAAGCGCTACCGGCAAAAACGTTGGATTTATCCTGTTCCCGAGAGTCAAACAGGATAAAAGGCACCGCCGCACCGGTATGGGTCATTTTTTTAACCGGTGTCGGATGGTCAGGCAACACCATCAAACGAAAATCGCCCAGGGCCGGCAATCCGTCGAGCAGTGTTCCCACCACCAATCGGTCAAAGGATTCGATAGCGCGAATTTTTTCCGGCAAATCGCCACTGTGGGAGGCTTCGTCGGGAGCCTCTACATGAACATAGACATAATCTCTGGTTTTGAGAGCCTCCAGAGCATAGCGCCCCTTGGCCAAATAATCGGTATCGAGATACCCCGTAGCTCCGGGGACCTCTATAACATCGAGACCGGCATAAACGCCGATACCTTTTATCAGATCAACAGCCGAAATAACCGCTCCGCTGATGCCGAACTTTTGCCGCAAGGTCTCCATTTGCGGAGCCCGACCGTGGCCCCAAAGCCAGATGGCATTGGCCGGTTTATTTCCCTCAGCGATACGAACTCTGTTGACCGGATGGGTCTCAAGCAAGGCATTGGCTTTGGCAATAAGCTCCTGAAGAATTTCAACGCCATCGCCGTTCGGCAAAAATGCTGCCACGGCTTGTCCGCTAATATCATGAGGCGGAGTAAAGTTCAGCTGATCGCTGCCCCCATGCCAGACCATGAGATGGCGATAGGAAACACCGGGATAAAAGGAAAAATCATCATCGCCCAGTTCCTGCTGCAAGGTACGGATAAGCTCTTCCGCTTGCTCTGAGCCGATATGCCCTGCAGAAAAGTCGTCCATATAGGTTTCACCATTACGGTCACCGAGAGTGACCAGATTGAGGCGAAAGGCAATATCCTCCGGCCCAAGGTCAACCCCCATACTGGCCGCTTCCAGAGGGGAACGACCGCTGTAGCAAACTGCCGGGTCATAACCGAAAACCGACAGGTTGGCAACATCGCTTCCGGGTGGGTATCCGGCGGGAATGGTCTGAGCCATGCCAAGAGCACCCAGGCGAGCGAGTCGATCCATATTGGGGGTATCGGCTGCTTCAAGGGGTGTTTGGCCGTTCAATTCA
>CAZKQY010000290.1:0-3099 GCA_964555005.1 uncultured Syntrophotalea sp.
ACGGCAAAGGCCAGCAGGGCAGTGACCGCCGCCAGGCCCGGAGCCAGCATAAACAGCCATTTATTGGCCTGCGCCGGAATGAAATCTTCTTTGGTGAGGAGTTTGATCAGATCCGCCAGGGGCTGCAGCATACCGCCGAAGCCGACCCGGTTGGGTCCGTAGCGGCGCTGCATGCGGCCCAGAATTTTGCGTTCGGCGAGCACCAGATAGGCGGCCATAGTTAGCAGTACAGCGAGAATCATGCCGAGTTTAATCAGTATCAACAGGCCGGTGAGCAGTAGATCATTCATGGGGTGCTCACTTTCTCTACCCGGCAGGGCAGGGGCGGTTGACCGGGATAGAGACTCTCCAGTTCCGTGTTGCGCAGGCGCGGTGCGATGATTACGCCTGTAACCATGCGTTCGCTGAGTCGGGCCGGTAGGGTCAGTTGCGCATCGCCGGCAGTGAGCTGCACCAGATCGTCGTCGGTGATGCCGAGGCGATTTGCGTCGAGCTTATGAAGCAGCAGGTAGGGTTGGGTAAGAACCGGATCAAGGGGCGCCGAATAAACGCTTAAGAGTTCCGAACCGTATAAGGTTTCGCAAACCAGCAGCTGCAGAGCATCGCTTGCCTTGGGTATCACTGAAGAGAGGGGAAGGGGCCCTTTGGCTCCAGCTTGAACCCGTAGGCCATCTCCTCCGGCCGATAATTCTGCCAGGCCGGCCAGGCGGGGTTCTGTTGTTGCCAGTTCCCGTCGGATTTCAGTGAGATCAACGGGCAGGTTGCACAATTCGGCAAGTATCGCCCAGGCTTGACAGGGCAAGGCGCCGGGGGTGACTGTTGAAAAACTCCGGGGCGGATGATCGCCCTGGCCGGTGATGCGCAGGGGCTCGCCGGGATTGAAGACCTGAGCGAAAGCCTGCATGCGGCCTTCGTTGTTGATCAGGGTGCCGCTACCTTCGGCCAGAGCCGTGGTCGGCAGCAACAGATCGGCCTTTTTCGCGGTGAGGCTGGGCAGATGGTCGAGGACGGTTAAAAAATCGAGCTGTTCCAGGCCTTGAAGCAAAAGCTGTCGGTCGGGGCAGTCGGTCAGGGGATCGGCCTCCAGGCAGAGCAGAGCCTTGATCCGGCCAGAGGCCATGTCCACCAGCAACTGTTCGAAGTCCGGACTATCGGTGGTCAGAAGGGCGGCCCCAAAGCTGTTGGCTTCCGGTAATAGAATCATTGTCCGGCAGGGGCGTTCTTCACTATTCAGATTTTGCGCTGCGGCCAGCAGGGCGGTGTTGCCTTCGGCGCCGAGCAGGTCGCTTCCGCCGATCAGTACTGGGCGCCGGGCTTTCTTCAGGGCCTCTGTCAGCGGCTGTAGTTTAGTAGGCAGGGGCCCACTCAGAGCCAGAGCACTGAGTAGCTGGAGCAGTTCTTGAGGCTGGCAGGGCAGATACTCCGTGGTACAGGGCAATTCTACCGGCCGCGGATCGCAGATCATCACCCGGCCTCCTTTGCGAACCGCCTGGCGAATGGCCAAGGCGAGCATGGGGCCTTCGGCGAGGGGATTCGCGCCCGTCAGCAGCAGCAGATCGCTGTTGCGCACATCGGCCAGACTGGCACTTAGCTCCGAGGGCAGGGTGGTGACGGCGCGGGCGGCCCGATCCCGGGCTGCATGGCTGCCGTAGACCGGTGGGTTGCTGCCGAGCTGTTCGCTCAAGAGCCGCAACAGGTAGTTGGCTTCCAGGCTGGCCCGGCCGGAGCCGAGCAGGGCGATGCAGCCGCTGCCGTGACGCTCGATCAGTATCTTCAGCCGCTGTTGCAGAACCTCAAGGGCGTCGCTCCAGGGTAATTCCTCGCCGTATAACAGGGGGGTGCGTGGTCGATCAGGGTGGTTGACGTAGTCGTAGCCGAAGCGCCCCCGATCGCAGATAAAGCACCCGTTGACCTCGGGGCTGTTGCCGGAGCGGACCCGCTGTAATTCCCGGAAACGGGCACCGGGGATGGTCGCGCAGCCGAGGGAGCAGTGGGGGCAGATCGAAGGGGCTTCTTGCAGATCCCAGAACCGCGAAGTAAAGCGGTAGGGCTTATTGGTCAGTACCCCTGTGGGACAGACGTCAACCAGGTTGCCGGCAAAGGGGCTCTCCAGGGGGCCGTCCTGAAAACGACCGAAATAAAGACGCTGGTTAGAGCCGAGCACGCCGTAGTCGGTACCGCCGCAGTAATCCTGGTAGGTGCGCACGCAACGGTAACATTGAATGCAGCGATTCATCTCGTGGACGATGAAGGGACCCAGATCCTGGTTCAGGTAGGTGCGTTTTTTGCCGGTATAGCGCCGCACGCTGTGACCGCTGGCCACGGTCATGTCCTGCAGCTGGCATTCCCCTCCCTCGTCGCACACCGGGCAGTCGTGGGGGTGGTTAAGCATCAGCCACTCGATGACCTGGCCGCGGTAAGCGACCGCCTCGGGAGCTTCCGTCGATACCACCATGCCGTCCTTGGCGAGAACCATGCAGGACATCTGAATGCCCTTGACCGGGCCGTCGATAAACAGCATGGCGCACAGCCGGCAGGCGCCGACGGCACCGAGAGCTTCGTGGTAGCAGAGGTGAGGCACGACGATGCCGAGCTGTTGGGCGGCCTGCAGGACGTTGGTCCCTTCCGGCACGGTCACGCTCTGGTTGTCGATGATCAGGGTCGGCATGGTGTTCAGGGTTCCTTTAGCGCGCTGTTGCCGGGCAAGGGGCAACGGCCTTTTTTAACGTGATCGAGTACTTCTTCTTCAAAATGACGGAGCAGGCCGTCGACCGGACCCATGGCGCCGAGGGCCAGGGCGCAGAAAGTGCGACCGTTAATATGGCCCTTCAGATCACGCAGCATGGCGATATCGTCGTCGGTTCCCTGGCCTTTTTCTATCTTTTCCAATACCCAGCAGACCATTGGCAGGCCCTCCCGACAGGGGGTGCACCAGCCGCAGCTCTCACGGGCGAAGAAGCGCAGCAGATTGAGGGTTGCCGCCACCATGCAGGTCTGGTCATCGAAAACCACCAGGCCGCCGGTGCCAAGGCGGGTCTTGACCGCTTCTAAGGGGACGTAATCCATGGCCACGTCCAAGTGCGCCGCGGTCAGGTAAGG
>CAZKQY010000291.1:0-5211 GCA_964555005.1 uncultured Syntrophotalea sp.
CGGACTGGGCTAGCCGTTCACGCCACAACAGACGGGGGATATCGCTCAGCACCCCGCAGCCATCCCCCTCGCCGCGAATCTCTCCGGCACGGTGGCCCATCTTGATCAAGGCGTCTATGGTTCGCTGCAAATTGCCGTGGGTTGGTGTGCCGAGCTTTTGGATGAAGCCGATAATGGCGCAGGCATCCCGTTCGGGCGGCAGGGCAAAAGGACTGTTGCTGGCGGGTAAATTCATGAGAACTCCCGGGAAAGATTGTTTAGGTTCTGAGTTGTTTGCAAATTTTCCATAGTGTCCATTCCGGAAACTCTGGATGAAAATTATTCTACTGATTTTAACTCAAGAAGCCCGGTGCTCAATAGACAAAGGGGGCAGCGGCCAGTGCGGCCTTTACCCCCTCGCAGATCTCTCTGAGCCTATCCTGTCGCCTGTCAGCGCAGTTTCAGCATGCTCTGAATGGCTTTTTCGATGCCGACGGCCACCTGGGCAATGTTGTCGGCCAACATGTAGGCCGGAGTGGTGACAATCTTGCGCTGTTTATCGACCACCACTTCATCCACAAGGCAGGCGATGTGTTTGACGCCCATGGCTTCGAGGGTCGCGGCGGTGTCCTGGTCGGTGCCGATGGTCAGCGTTACCGGGGGTTGTTGTTTGCCAAGGATTTTGGCCAGCATGGCCGGAGCGATGCAGATTCCCGCCAGAGGTTTTCCGGCGGCCAGCATCTCTTCAACCAGGCGTTGTACCTGCTCGTTGACGGTACAGTTGGCACCCGCGACGGCGAAGTCGCATAGGTTCTTGGCGGCGCCGTAACCGCCGGGAATTACCAGGGCATCGATGTCGTCCGCCTTGACCGTGGCCATGTCGAGAATCCGGCCGCGGGCGATGCGGGCTGATTCGACCAGTACGTTGCGGGGGTGCCCGGCCTCGGTCTGGCCACTGAAATGGTTGATCACATGCATTTGCTCCATGTCTGGCGCCATACACACCGCTTCGGCACCGGCCTTGGCGATGGCCAGCAGCGACAGAACCGCTTCATGGATTTCACTGCCGTCATAGACACCGCATCCGGAAAGTATAACTCCGACTTTAATCATGGCGTTAGCTCCTTAAACTGACGGGGTTGGCCCGTTAGATATGGCCATCGGCCCCTGGTGGTAATGGCGTTGTCTCTGTCGTTGCAATCTTTGAGGAAAGCTCTATTAAGGTATATCTCTTCGTGCAATAGTCAAGTTCCGGCTCATCAATCCCGCGAATAAACTACCGCGACCGCCCGCACCGGAGCCGGAGCGATGGCGACGAAACCGTGGGGTTCCTTGGAGTCGTAGTAGATGGAATCGCCCGGATCGAGGGTCATGATCTGGTCGCCGTAGTGAAACTCCAATTTGCCGGTAAGTAAAAAAATAAACTCTTCTCCCTCGTGGGTTTCCAGCAATTCGTCCTGCCAGGGCAGCACCTCGAATTCGATAAGAAAAGGTTCGATGCTACGTTTTTTTTTGCCGTAGGCTAGAGAGTGGTAGTTGTAAGGAGAGCGGCCCTGGTTGCGGCTGGTGCGCCAGTCCATGCGGTGGCTCTCTCCGGCCCTTACCAAGACACACTTTTCGGCACCATCCTGTTCCTGAAAAAAGGTCTGCAGGCCAACCTTAAGGGCTTTGGAGATGCGCAGCAGGGTCGCCAGGGGCGGTATGACCTGGTCGTTTTCAATTTGCGACAGTAGCGGCTTGGAAAGTCCCGTCGCCTCGGCAAGAATTTGCAGGGTCATACGCCGTTCCTGACGCAGCCGGCGGACCTTAAGACCGATGAGCAGCCCTTTGACTTCTTCTCTGATATCGTTCATTGATGACTTACCTCGTTGTATTTATTAAATTCGTACCCCGCATGGCAAGGCAAGTCAAGGATTTATTGGCGCTTCGGCGCCGGTGTTTTGGTCCTTTTCCGGCAACCGGGGCCATGTTATCATGGACGGACTTTTTGCCAGCAAATCGAGAGTCTTTTCTGCATGAATTGTTCGCAATTGCCACCCATTGAAGCGATCCTGTTCGATCTTGACGGTACCCTGCTCAATGTCGAAATGGATGCCTATATTTCCGGTTATGTGCGGGGATTGGCCCGTCATTTCAGTGACCTGGCCAATCGCTGCCGATTTGCAGATACGGTCGTTGCAAGCGCCTTTGATCTACTCAATGCGGATCAAGGTGAGCAGACCATGGAAGAACTTTTTCTGACTTTGATTGAAGAGCGTCTTGGTATTGATGGGACACTCTTTTGCGATCGTTTGAACCAATTTTGTAACAACGGTCTGCAGCGCCTAGCGCCGTTGGTCCGTCCTTTTCCCCTGGTCCGGAAAATCTTGCAGGAATGTTTTGATAGCGGATTGCGGGTAATTGTCGCCACCAATCCGTTTTTTCCTCTTCCGGTGGTTGAGGCGCGATTGAAATGGGGTCAGTTGGATGACTTTCCCTTTGAACTGATCACCAGTTATGAAAACAGTCGGTTCTGCAAACCTCATCGGCAATATTTTGTCGACATTCTGCATTCTCAACGACTTAATCCACAAAAGGCGATCATGGTCGGCAATGACACCGAATATGACCTGCCGGCCCAGCGGGCTGGTCTGAGCACCTTTTTGCTCGACACCTGTCTGATCGACCGGAACAACCGGTCGGCGCATGCCGATTTTTGCGGCAGTCATCAAGACCTGCTGGAATTGGTCCGCTGTATCGCCTCAAACCGCCGAAACAATTGACAGCGGGGGCTTTTTTGGTTAGGCTGCAAGATGTTTTTCTCTCTGTTGAAAAGGGATCTTCCTGCCATGAGTACCTATCGCTTACTCCTTATTCTCTGTCTGCTGGTCGCTGTTCTGTTGGGTGGTTGCCGAGAACAGCGACAGGATGCCAGTATTCCTGTTTCGGTGCGGGAAAGCACGGTTGCGCCGCCCGTGGAAAGTCCGCCGCAGGAGTTGCTCACCACCCAGCGGGCTTTTAGTGAAGTTTCGCAAAAAGTTACTCCGGCGGTGGTTAATATTCAGGCTGCACGTGTGCAACGGGTGCCACAGCTTGGCCCCATGTTTGATGACTTTTTCGGTGAGCTATTTAAACGTCAGCCCCAGCGCCAGCAACAGACTAAGAGCCTTGGCTCCGGGGTTCTCATCAGTGCCGCAGGCTATATCCTGACCAACGAGCATGTGGTCAAGGGGGCCGAAGAGATTAAGGTCAAACTGGCCGACGGGCGCATCTTCGACGGCGAGCTGATCGGTACCGATCCCGATACCGACGTGGCGGTGCTTAAGATTAAAGACAGCAACGAACTGCCGGTAGCGGTGCTCGGCGACTCAGATGCCCTGCAGGTCGGTCAGTGGGCACTGGCCATCGGCAACCCTTTCGGCCTCGATAGCACCCTGACTGTCGGCGTGATTTCGGCCACCGGCCGCACCGATGTCGGTATCGAAGCTTTTGAAGATTTTATTCAGACCGACGCTTCCATCAATCCCGGTAATTCGGGGGGCCCGTTGTTGAATATCTACGGTGAGGTGATCGGCATCAACACCGCCATCGTCGCGTCCGGCCAGGGTATCGGCTTTGCCATTCCTATTAATCTGGCACGCCTCGTCGCCGGTCAGTTGATGGAAAATGGCGAGGTGGTCCGGGGTTATCTTGGGGTCGGCATTCAGCCCCTGTCGCCGGAGTTGGCCGAGTCTTTTGGTTTGGATCGCACCACCGGTGCCTTGGTTAACCAGGTGTTGGCCGATTCACCGGCCAGCGCGGCCGGATTAACTCGCGGTGACCTGCTGCTGACCTATAACGGCCGTGAGATCAGCAGCGTACGCAGTTTGCAGTTGCTGGTAGCTAATACTCCCGCCGGCGGTATTGCCAAACTTGGAATTCTGCGGGACGGCCAACATTTGGATCTGACGGTAACCATCGCCAGTCGCGAACAACAGGTGGCTGCAAACGATACCGGCAAGTCTGTTGAGGACCAAGAATCTCGCAAGACCGGTTTGGGGTTGACCGTGATTCCGGCCGAAGGGGGCGGGGTGCAGGTCGAGGCCATCGATCCCGAGAGCGGCAGTGCCCGCAGCGGCGTTCGTTCAGGGGATCTGATTTTGGCGGTTAACCAGTATAAGATTACCGATCTGCTCTCTTTCGAAAGGGCAGTTCAGGATATCCAAAAAGCCAAGTATGTGCGCTTGTTGCTCAAACGGGGCAACTCGACGCTGTATCTGGCCTTTCCAGCATCCTGATTGGTTCCGGGGTGAACGCTGCAGTCCGTCCAAGTCGCATATTCATCGTGAAGAAACATCCGGAAGTTCAGGGCGGATATATCGTCCGTTTTACCTAAGGAGGTACTATGGCCAGGGTTGTTGATAATCCTCAGATCGCCTTTCGATTGGCCCGCGCTATCGTTTCGGATGTCGCTCTCTATAACCAGAGTAAGGTTAAGGAGGGGATCGAAAACGACACGATTTTCGAACTGTTGAACGACGAGCTGCAGGAAGGGCGGGATCACTTTTTGACCCGCGTTTCAGCAGAAATCGAAAATCGCAATCAGCTCTACGATCGGGCTATTGTTGATATTATGATTAAGCAGGCCGGCAAAATTAAAAGTTCCATCTGGTAGATGGAGCAGGTGCAGCGTTTTACCTTTGATCGTTCGCGTTTGCCCGAACGTCTCGACTGCTTTTTGGTCGAGGCACTGCCGGAACTGTCTCGCTCGCAACTTAAGCGTCTCATTGACGAGGGACGGGTTACTCTCAACAATGCAGCAGCAAAGGCAAGCACCAAGCTGAAGGGCGGCGAAGAGGTGGCTGTCACTCTGCCCGATCCGGTGCCTACCGAAACCCTTTCGCAAGACATCCCCCTGAACGTTCTGTATGAGGATTCTCAGCTGATTGTCATCGACAAGCCGGCCGGCATGGTGGTGCATCCGGCTCCAGGCCATTCTCAGGGCACCCTGGTCAATGCTCTGTTGCATCATTGCCAGGATCTGTCGGGAATCGGTGGCGAGCTGCGGCCAGGCATTGTGCACCGCCTGGATAAGGATACCTCGGGGGTTATGGTGGCGACCAAGACCGATACTGCTCATCAGCACCTGGCCCGGCAGTTCAAGGACCACAGCATCAACCGGCGCTATGTCGCTCTGGTGCATGGTTTGCTGCCGGCGACCAAAGGCACCGTCGATAAGACCATCGGCCGTCATCCGACGCTGCGCAAAAAGAT
>CAZKQY010000292.1:0-9689 GCA_964555005.1 uncultured Syntrophotalea sp.
ACCTGTCGACCACTGCGGTGTTTCTGACTCCAAGTGAACAGCGGGAAATAAGCGCTTCGCAAGTGGCCGGCCGTTGGCGCACTCTGGTCGGTGAACTTCCCGGCGTCGATTCCCTGACCTTTGTCACCGATCTGGTGCAGATGGGGGCCAATATCGATATTCAGTTGGCCCATGAGGACTTTGCCGTACTCGCCCCGGCTGCGGATCGGCTCAAGGCCGCCATTGGCAACTATCCCGGGGTCGGCGATATCGCCAGTAGTTACTCACGGGGCAAAAAGGAACTTAAGTTTCGGCTCAGTAGCGAAGCCCGTACCCTGGGTATTACCGAAGAAGAGCTTGGCCGTCAGCTGCGAGCGGCTTTTTACGGCGCCGAGGCGGTACGTCTGCAACGAGGTCGTAACGAAGTGCGGGTTATGGTGCGCTATCCGGAGCAGGATCGCAGTCATTTGTGGAACCTGGAGTCCTTGCGGGTGCGGTTGGCTAACGGCGGCGAATTGCCCCTGGCCAGGGCGGCCACGGTGGAACCGGGACGTGGTTTTGACAGCATCAACCGCACCGATCGCAAACGGGTGATCAACGTTACGGCCAGTGTCGATGATCGGCAGGCTAATGCAGAGGAGATTCTGGCTGAACTGAAAAGTACTCTGCTGGTCGATCTGGCCGCAGACTATCCCGGTTTGAGCTTTAACATGGAGGGGGAGGCCAAGGAGCTCAAGGATGTCATGGACAGTATGAAGCGTGGCTATCTGCTGGCCATGTTCGGTATTTTTGCCCTGTTGGCTATTCCTTTTCGCAGTTACAGCCAGCCGCTGTTGATTATGGTCGCGATTCCCTTCGGTGTGGTCGGTGCCGTGCTTGGCCATTTGCTCATGGGTTATAGCCTAAGTATTATGAGTGTATTCGGTATCGTTGCCCTGTCCGGTGTGGTGGTTAACGATTCCCTGTTACTTATCGATTATGTCAATACCCGCCGACGGGCTGGCGATGATCTGCGTGAGGCCTTGTTGCAGGCCGGTCGGCGTCGTTTTCGGCCGATTTTATTGACTTCGCTGACAACCTTTTTTGGTCTGACACCGATGATCCTTGAAACCAGCATGCAGGCTAAGTTTTTGATTCCCATGGCGATTAGTCTTGGCTTTGGTATCATGTTCGCCACCGGCATCACCCTGTTACTGATACCGGCCCTGTATATGGTGCTCGAGGATATTCGTGGTCTGCTCGGATTGAACCCGGAACACGCTAATCATGGAGTAGATAGTCTTCGGTAACCTCGGGCCGGACCTTGCAAAATCTGCTGAAATGGCTTACAACATTCTCCACGGCAGACAAGGGGAGGAACCGTTTGGCCATTATCGAAGATCGCCTTTTTCGTAAAATTCGCAAACAGGTTGGCAAGGCTATCAGTGATTTTAATCTTATCGAGGAGGGGGATCGCATTGCGGTGGCTGTCTCCGGCGGTAAGGATAGCTATACCCTGTTGCACATTCTCGAAAGTTTGCGGCGCCGGGCTCCGGTGCGCTATGAGTTGATAGCGGTTAATGTTCACCCTGGTTTTCCCGGTTATCGTTCTGAACCGCTGGAACAGCATCTGCGTGAGTATGATTTTGCCTGTCGCATGGAGCGAACCAACTGCTACCAGATCATCGAAACCAAGCGCCGGCCCGGAACTTCTTACTGCGCCTTCTGCGCCCGTCTGCGGCGGGGGGTGCTCTATGGGGTGGCCGACGAGCTTGGTTGCAACAAACTTGCCCTCGGCCATCATGCCGATGATTTTATCGAGACCTTGCTGCTCAACCAGTTTTTCTCCGGCACCCTTAAGGCCATGAGTCCCAAGCTGGCGGCCGACAACGGTCGGCATACGGTGATTCGGCCGTTGGTCTATGTCGAGGAACGGCTTATCGCAGAATTCAGTTATGCTAATGACTTTCCGACGGTCGCCTGCGTTTGCCCGGTTGGCAGTGCTGGTGATCGTAATCGCCGACGGATGAAGGGGCTGATCAAGGAGTTGAGCGGCGATATGCCTCACTTGCGAGGCAGTCTGCTCAGTGCCTTAAGTAATATTCAGCCTCGTCATCTGCTCGATAAGCGATTCAACGATTTTTAGCCGGCGTGACGGATGTTCGTCTCGCCATATTTAAGCTGAAGACCGAGGAGGCTTATGGGGAACTCAATGAACATTGATTTTGACCTCGACTTGGCTGGCGAGGTTCAGCGACTGCTGTTTCCCAAGAGTTCACCGGTTTGTGACTGGTGTTGCATGGGAGTGAAAAATCGTATGGCCCTTGGTCTGGGTGGTGATTTTTTTGATTTCATTGCTCTGCCCGCCGGCTGTCAGGTGGTTTTTCTTGGCGACGTTACCGGCCATGGTCTGCAAGCCTCGGTGGTTATGTCTTTGCTCTACGGTTATCTATACCGGGTTTCGACCAGTGGTTGTCTGCCGAAACAGACCGTGGCTGACGCCAATGCTTTTCTGCAGTTTTTTGCCAAGCGCTCGCTTAAGCTCGATCACTATTTCTCGGCCACCCTTTTTTACGGCGTTATCGATCCGATCAGCTTGATGATGAGCTATGTCAACGCCGGTCATGTAGCTCCTTTGGTCAAGCGTGGCGACCAGTTCTTTGCCCTGCAACCGACCGCCTCGCCTCTGGGTTACTTCAGTGATCCGGAACTGGAGGTGGCGACCTTTCAATTCGAGGTCGATGACCGCCTGCTCCTCTATACCGACGGTCTCAGCGATAGTTTTAATGCTGGTGGACAGTCTTTTGGAGGCGAGCGTATTCAACGGTTGCTGTTGAAGTATCCCGACCCTCACCTGGAATTTCTCGATCGGCTGTTTGCCGCCCTGCATGAATTCGGTGCACCCGACCCGCCAGAGGATGATTGTACAGCTATTATCATTGACCTTCATGGTCGTCGTTAGCCGCAGCGACGCTGGCAGTTGAGGATTAATACCATGCAACCCATAATTTATCGTATCTTGCTGGTTCTTTGACGCGTAACCCCGTTGTGTCTAAGGTTGAATAGCTACGGCTATGCAATCTTAGACACGCTTTGTTGACCCACCAAGTCCCGGAGCAATCTTGCGACATGTTATGGGATACAGGGTACTTCATCCACCGTTAACAACTAAAGTCTGTAAACAAGGAGGCTACGGCCTATGATGGATTGTAACTGGCAGGTTGGTCAGCAGCGGCACGGTTTTATTGTGACCGGTGTTACCCCCTTGGCCGAACTGAATTTGACCCTGGTCGAACTGCGCCATGAGCGACTCGGTTCGCGGATGGTCCATCTGGCTTGCGAAGATGACAATAACTTGTTCGGGGTTGGCTTTCGCACCACGCCGGATAATTCGTCGGGGGTGGCCCATATTCTGGAGCATACGGTGTTGTGCGGTTCGCAGCGCTATTCGGTGCGGGATCCCTTCTTCACCATGCTTAAACGCAGTCTTAACACCTTTATGAATGCCCTGACTTCCAGCGACTGGACCCTCTACCCATTTTCTTCGCAGAATCGCAAAGATTTTTATAACTTGATGGGTATCTACCTCGATGCTGCCTTCTTTCCGTTGCTTCGGGAGCGGGATTTCCGCCAGGAAGGCCATCGCCTGGAATACACCGAGGCGGTTGATGCCACCTCGCCGTTGACTTTTAAGGGAGTGGTCTACAATGAGATGAAGGGGGCCATGGCTGATCCCGGGTCTCTGCTGCACCGGCGTCTGACCAAGGCTCTGTTTCCGACCACCACCTACGGTTTTAATTCAGGGGGGGAACCGGAAGCGATTCTCGACCTGACCCATGAGCAGTTGGTCGATTTTCATCGTACCTATTATCATCCGGCTAACGCCTATTTCTTCAGCTATGGTGATCTGCCTCTGGACAACCATCTGGCGATGATCGAGGATACGGTTTTGCGGCGTTTCGAGCCTTTGGCGGTCGATACGGCCGTTCCCGACGAGGTGCGTTTTGGCGCACCGCAGCGGGTGACCGAGGGTTTTCCCGTTTCGGCCGGTGAATCGTTGAGCCAACGTTCCATGGTTCAGGTGGCCTGGTTGACCTGCCCTTTGGCTGACAGTTTTGAAAATCTTGCTTTGAGCCTTCTTTCCCAGTTGCTGCTTGGGAATCCGGCTGCGCCATTGTATAAGGCTCTGATCGAGTCGGGTCTTGGCCAGAATCTGGCACCGAGCATCGGTTATCATGATGATCAGCGGGAGACCTTTCTGGCAGCCGGCTTGCAGGGTACCGATCCGGAGCATCTCGATGCTATTGAGGCGCTGGTGTTGAAAACCTTGCAACAGACGGCTGAAACGGGTTTTAGTGATGAGCAGATCGATGCGGCAATTCATCAGTTGGAATTATCCCACCGAGAAGTAGTCGGCGACCAGTATCCCTATGCTCTGCTCCTGCTCATGCGCATGTTTGGTCCCTGGTTGCACAACGACGATCCCGTTTCGCCTTTGCTGCTCGACAGTAACTTGAATCGACTGCGGCAGGAGTTGGATGGGGGGCCTTTTTTCCAGAATCTGATCCGTCGGCAACTGCTGGACAATCCCCATCGGGTAACTCTGTTGCTGCGACCCGATGAGCAGCTGCGTGAGCAGCAGGAAGAGGCTCTGAACAAGCGCCTGCGGGATCGGTCCGTGCAGCTCAGTGAAGGGGATCGTCAGGAATTGGTTCGGTTGGCCGAGGAACTGCAGCAGGCTCAGGAAGACGAAGAGGATCTGTCCTGTCTGCCGACTCTGGGACTGAGCGATATTCCGGCAACGGAGCGCTCCGTGCCCTGCCAGGAAGAGCAACTGTTAGGTTGCCCTCTTTATCTCTTTGCCCAGCCGACCAACGGTATCGGTTACTTTACCGCCAAGCTGATCATGAACGATCTGCCCGCCGAGCTGGTTCCGCTGGTGCCTCTTTTCGGTACCTTGCTGCCCAAGATCGGTGCCGCCGGCCACAGTTATCTGCAGATGGCCGAGCGTATTTCTGCCGCCACCGGCGGGATTCAGGCCTGTGGCACGGTGATCAGTGATCCTGAATCTCTCGACGATTTTCAGTTGTCCCTGGAGGTGGGGAGCAAGGGTCTATTGCGTAATCAGCAGACGATGTTCGAAATTCTTACAGATCTCTTTGTCGCTCCCGATTTTAGTGATTTGCAGCGCCTGCATACAGTGATTAATCAGCTGAGTGTTTCCTTGGAAAATGGTGTGCCCGGTTCGGGTCACAGCTACGCGGCCCGTAGTGCCGGAGCAGCCTTGTCATCCTGCGGCCGGCTGCGTGAGGAATGGGGCGGCCTGCACCTGCTGCGGGCTGTAAAGAAGCTGGCGGCTCAAAAGCCGGAGCAGTTGGGAGATTTTGCCAATAATATGCAGCGCCTCGCCGACCTGGTGCTGTGCCGCTCGCGTTTGCGCTGTGCGGTGACGGCGGAAGAGCCCTCCTTTGCTACGATTCTTGCGCCTCTGCAGACCTTTCTCGCGGCCTTGCCCGCCGGTGATCAGTCGACGGAAAAACGCGTGGAACTGGCTGTTGGCGAAGAGGCGGTGGGCTGGGTGGCGGCAGTGCCCGTTTCTTATGTGGCCCGAGTCTTTCCGGCAGTACCCCTGGTTCATGCCGATTCCGCTGGTTTAATGGTGCTGGCCAAGGTGCTGCGTGCCTGCTATCTGCATCGGGAAGTACGGGAGAAGGGCGGCGCTTACGGCGGGATGGCCTCCTATGATCCTCAATTGGGGCTTTTTTCCATGCTTTCCTATCGCGACCCTCATCTGTTGCGGACCCTGCAGGTCTATCGGGATGCCGCTGTATGGGCCGCTGCCGGTTCCTTTAGCGACGGGGACATTCGTGAGGCAATCCTGGCGGTGTTCGGCAGTCTCGATCGACCGGTATCTCCGGCCGGCAAGGGTCAGCGTGAATTCGGCTATCGCCTGCAGGGCCTTAGCGCCGCCAGCCGGCAAGCCCTGCGCGAGGGGATTCTAGGCGTTGATAAGGCTATGTTAATGCGGGTGGCCGACACTTATCTGCTGGCTGGCTGGGCTGCTAGCGCCGTGGGGGTGGTATCGGCGGAAAAGCTGCTGCAGGAGGCCAATTTAGAGCTGGGAGAGAAGGGGCTGAAGCTGGAAAAAATCTGAGTTCCTGCTTGTCTCGGCGACCCTGGCGGAGTAGGATGACGCTAAGGGGCGGCAGACGATTTTGGTTTATCTTTTCAGGGAACAAGCTATGGAAAAACTTCTATCCACTAAACAGATTGCCCTGCTTCTTGGGGTCAACGAAAAGATGGTCTACACGTTGATCACCGAAAAAGGCTTGCCGGCGACCAAGATCACCGGCAAGTGGTTGTTTCCGCGCCATCTGGTTGAACAGTGGGTCGAGAGTCGCACGATCAACTTTCCGCAGGGCGAAACCGTTTCGGTGCGTTCCGGGCAGCTGATGGTGGCCGGTAGTGACGATATTCTCTTTGAGCGTACCCTCAATCTTTTTATGCGTCTTAGCGGTCAGCTGGCCACCTTTGGTATTTTCGGCAGTCTCGGTGGACTTAAAGCTCTGCGCCGTGGCCTTTGCCATATGGCTACCAGCCATCTGGCTGAGGAAGATGGTCGAGATTTTAATTTTTCCTTTGCCGCCAGTGAACTCGATGCCTTACCGGCGGTGGTTAATTTTTGCCGTCGCGAACAGGGCCTGGTGGTGGCCAAGGGTAATCCCTTAGGCATCACAGGGTGCGCCGATATTGAGTCGAAGAAACTGACGGTGGTAAACCGTTCATTGGATACCAGCACCCGTATTCTGTTCGATCTTGAGTTGCATAAGGCCGGTTTGCAATGCGCTAAAATTAAGGGCTATGGCCATGAAGTGGCCCGACATTTCGATGTCGGTCTTGAAGTTTTCTCCGGTGGTGCCGATATCGGGCCGACTATTCGCCCTGTGGCGGCTTTGTTAGATCTAGATTTTATTCCCCTCGGCTGGGAGCGTTTCGATCTGCTTATCCCCAAAGAACATTTTTTTGATCAGGGAGTGCAGCTGTTTCTCGGTTTGCTGCATGAGCCCGAATTTCGCGCTCTGGCTGAGGCTTTGCCCGGCTACGATCTTGAGCTGACCGGCAAGATGGTCTACCCTAACGAAGGGTAGTCGCACCAGGGAAGTTTTTTTGCTTCATTGATATGTTTTCAGACAGAGGGCAGGCTATCCAACGGTAGCTTGCCCTCTGTTTTTTTGGGTAGCAGCGACGCTTCCGGTTTACGAAGACGGTCTTCATAGACAAGCAGATGACTTCTTCGGAGGGGCATGGGGTAAGAAGTTCTTTATCATTTTAGTTGCATTTACTTCTTGGCGATGTATAAAGAAGGTGATATCGTAGATATTCGTTAAGGAGGGGCCTGTTTGGTTTTGTGCATTCGTCTAGAGAATGGAGGCTATTCGGATCATTTTAATCTGCCATTTTGGCAACCAAGGAGGAAAGTAGCGTATGAAATCAATTTTTCGCTTGTCTCTCGTCACTCTGACCCTGTTGGCCTTTTTCTGCACCGGCGCCCTGGCCGCTGAACGCCTCAAGCTGTCGACTACTACCTCGACAGATAATTCCGGCCTGCTCGAAGCGCTGCTGCCCGTCTTCGAGCAAAAGTATGACTGTAAAGTTGACGTTATTGCCGTCGGTACCGGCAAGGCACTGAAGTTGGCCGAATCCGGCGATGTGGATGTGACAATGGTTCATGCCCGTTCCAAGGAAGACAAATTCGTCGCCGATGGTTACGGTGTCAACCGCCGTGACGTTATGTATAACGATTTTGTTGTCATCGGCCCGGAAAACGACCCTGCCGGTATCAAGTCGGCCAAGACCGCTGCCGAAGCCTTTGCCAAGCTCGCTGCTGCCAAGGCCAAGTTTATCTCCCGCGGTGATGACTCCGGTACCCACTCCAAGGAAAAATTCCTCTGGAAAGAAGCCGGCGTTACTCCTGTCGGTGACTGGTATGTGGAATCCGGACAGGGCATGGGTAACGTCATTACCATGGCCAATGAACTGCAGGGCTACACCCTCAGCGACCGTGGTACCTTCATCGCCTATAAGGATAAGATCACTCTGCCGGTGCTGTTTGCCGGCGATGCTGCCCTGTTTAACCCCTATGGCGTGATTGCTGTCAACCCGAAACTGCATCCCCATGTGAACTATGAGATGGCCATGTCCTTTATTGCCTTCCTGACCTCTCCCGAAGGCCAGAAGCTTATTGCCAACTTCCAAATGAACGGTCAGGCCCTGTTCTTTATTTATGACTAAGTGTTGATCACTATTGTTTGATTTACTTTGATTCAGTAGCCCTTCCTGTCGATAACGTTGAAGGGGAGGGCTATTTTTGTAAAAGTGGTCCATGGCAGAACGGTGCTGAGCGCTAATCCCTGCCGGGAAAGGAATGTCGGGCGGTGAAGATCAAGTCCTTTGAATTCAATTTGCGTGAGTTGGCCGGGGCCATGGGAGACTTTGGTACCCTGTTTCCCCTGGCCATCGGTTATATTGTGGTCTGTGGTGTCGACCCCGCCGGGCTGTTGGTGATGATGGGCCTGACCAATATCGTCACCGGTTTGGTCTATCGACTGCCTATGCCGGTCGAGCCGATGAAAGTGTTGGCAGTGGTGGCAATTGCCCAGCAGTGGCCGCCATCCATGGTCTATGCCTCTGGTTTTGCTATGGGGGTTCTTTGGTTGTTTCTGTCCTTAACCGGCCTGATGGGTTGGTTGGCTCGAATCACTCCTAGGCCGGTTATTCGCGGCATTCAGGTCGCTCTCGGCGTGATGTTGGCGGTGCAGGCTGTTAAGATGTTGGTCGGCGGTTGGTTGCTTGGCTTGGTGGCCATCGTCATCGTTTTGCTGTTGCGCCGCAACCGCTATGCTCCGGCAGCAATAGTGTTGATGTTGCTCGGCATGGCGATTATGTTGGCTAAGGGTCACTTTGCCGAGGTGCAGGCCCCGGCTTTTGCTTTGCCGCCCCTTATGAGCTTCTCCCTGGCTGAGTCATGGCAGTCGCTGCTGCGGGCCGGCTTTTCACAGCTGCCTCTGACCGCGACCAACGCCGTCATTGCCACCTCGGTGCTGATCAAGGAATACTGGCCGGACAGACCGGTCAGTGAAACACGCCTTTCCTTCAATATGGGGCTTATCAACCTGGTCAGCCCCATCTTCGGCGGCATGCCCATGTGTCATGGCGCCGGTGGTTTGGCCGGGCAGTATTACTTTGGCGCCCGCACCGGCGGTGCTAATATTATCGAAGGCCTGCTAGAACTGGCTATGGGTCTGTTGTTGGCCCAATCGATTGCCGGGCTGTTCGCGGCCTTTCCAATTGCCATCGTTGGCGCCATGATGTTTCTGGTTGGTATTGAAATGACCAAGTTTGCCAAGGATACTCGCTGGAACATTGATTTGGTGCCGTTGCTGGCGACTCTGGCTGTTTCATTGTGGGTCAATATGGCTTGTGGTTTTCTGGCGGGCATGGTGGTTTATTACGGCATTCAATGGCATCGTCGTCGTGATTTTGCCGGTTGAAATAGGCCATGGTCCGGTATTCTCTTGCGTTGTTCGGATTCGGTCTGGGGCTGCTGACCCTGGCAATTCTCTTTGGCCAACATTTGATGGGTTTGCAAAAACCTGCAAACGATGTAACATCTCGAAATAATTGAATATTACCGTATTTTTCGCTTTGCTCCGTGCGTGACTTGTGGCAAG
>CAZKQY010000293.1:0-9347 GCA_964555005.1 uncultured Syntrophotalea sp.
CTCGTTGGTGATATTTGTTTGCTCGCACAAACATTCTATCTCCCCGGCCTTGCTGGGATCAACGAGGTTTTTTATTTTTTAGCTGGTGGATTAGGGTTATCAAGTGTGCCATTGGCACTCATATTTCAGGCTGTTTATTTGCTACGGTGTCCGCCCTGAAGATAATACTTGCGAACGAAATCTAATTCGTCCTGCCGAGTGACAAGCTCACCATCGAGGCGGGCAGCGAGAAGACGCTGCAAAACCTCTTTATAGAGGGGGCCGGGGGAAAGCCCAAGCTGTTTAAGATCGCCGCCGGATAACTGGCTATGAACGGAACGAAAATGAGTAAAATAGCTGGACAGGCAGCGCTGTACCTGCTCGTTTCCGCTGCGGGCCATGGCATACAACAGCACCTCGGTGGACAGAGGTTGAAACCAACCGTAGATTTCGCTGGGACGGGGCGGGGCCGTATGCATACGCCGCCAAAAAATCAGGTTGCTCGCTCGATGAACCGCCTCCCGTTCCCCGGTAAAAATATGCTGCAAACGAGGCACTACCGACAGACGCTGGCAAAAACCGGCCACCGCTTGGTCATCGAGATCGGCTAACAGGCACAGAAAATAAACCAGCCAATGGCGGCAGGGTTCTCCGGTAAACAGCAGGCAATACCAGTCGATTGCCTGACGGGCGCTGGCAAAAAGCTGCTTCAGCCGATTTTCCAGCAGCAAATCGGGGTGCAGATATTCAAGGAGGTCGAAATCTGCCATTCGCAGCACCGCCGGCAGGGGATTAGACTCCTTGAAGATCAAGACCAGCTCGTTCCAAACCCGTTGTCCGCCGATTTTATCCAGAAACCCCATACGCACGGCGCTGCGCAACAGCTGTTCGGTGTGCACCCCAATGCGAAAGCCGAGGCGCTGTTCGAAACGGATGGCCCGAAAAACCCGGGTTGGATCTTCCACAAAACTGAGATTGTGCAGGACACGAATGGCTTTTACCTGCAGATCCCGTTGAGCACTGAAAAAATCGTAGAGTTCGCCAAAATGACTGCCGTTTAGAGCGATGGCCAGGGTATTGATGGTAAAATCACGACGATAAAGATCAAGCTTGATAGGCGCATGCTCCACCGTAGGCAAAGCGCCCGGCTCGAGATAATACTCGGTTCGAGCTGAGGCCACATCAATCTTGAATTGATCAGGAAAGATCAGCACCGCGGTGCCGAACTTTCGATGGGTACGCATGCGACAATCGAAACGGCGGGCATATTCAGCGGCAAAGGCGATACCGTCGCCTTCGACAACAATATCGATATCGAGATTCTGCTTGCTCAGCAAAAGATCACGAACAAAACCGCCCACCGCAAAGACATAGAGGTCCAAATCCTCAGCGACCTGTCCCAACCGATTTAGAATCTCCTCAATGCGCGGCTCGAGTCGTGTTCGCAGCAGTCGCAGAATATAACGTTTTTTCAACCCAAGGCTGCTGCCAAGAGCCGAGGCATCGCTCATAGGACGAGGAACCGCGCCGGACACCATATGCCGCAATAGATCGGTACGTGTAATCGCCCCGACCAAGGTGCCCTCTTCCACCACCGGCACAAAACGCTGATTGCCACTGACGATCAATTCCTGCAACTCTTCCACCGAGGTGCCAGGCGCCACCGCGACAAAATCGCCGTCCATAAATTCGCTCACCGGCAATTCAGCGAGCTGATGATGAGCGGCCTTTTCCACCACCTGACGAGTAATAATGCCGACCACCACCTGACCATCCATAACCGGCAGAGCATTGACATTATAACGGGTCAGCAGTTCTCGCACCTCTTTGATACTTGCCGAGCAGGGTACAGTCTTGACTGCGGTAAAAAGCAGGTGGCGAGCCTCCCAATGGGGATTAACGTGGCGCGGCAACACTTCTGTCAAGCGATCGAGAAACTGCACCAAGGTCATATCCCGCAACACCCCGGAAGCAGCGAAGCTGTGGCCACCGCCACCGAATTCATTGAAAATTTCGCCAACATGGACCTCGGGGATACGGGACCGACCGACCAAAAAAACCCGATCCCCCATTCGCACGGCCACAATCAAAGCGTTATGACTCTCCATATCCTTGAGCTTGTGAACCAAGACGGCCAGATCACCGACAAAATGGTCGATAGAGGCGTGAGCAATGGCAATATCAATACCATTGACGTTAAGAATGGAACGATTTTCAATAAGCTGATGAAGCAGGGCTACTTGTTTAGCAGTCAATTCCTGGTTGAGGGAATCGGCCACCATATTGAGATCCCCCCCTTGTTCCAGAAGATAAGCAGCAGCCTGGTAATCCCTGCTGGTGGTGGAGCTGAAGAGTAATTTCCCTGTGTCCTCGTAAAGGCCGAGCAGCATCATAGTCGCTTCAGCTGAGCTGGGGTCAAGCCCCTGTTCCTTTAACAGGTGGGCAAAGATAGTAACTGTCGAGCCGACCGCTTCGATCTTCGTTAAGGCCGGCTTGAAGCTGAGCTGGCAGACCGGATGGTGATCATAGATATGCACCTCGACCCCGGGCTGTTCAAGAACCTCGGCAAAGGGGCCAATCCGCTCCGCCTGACAGACATCGACCAGAATCAAGCGGCGGATATCACCCAGATCAATATCCCGAAGGCGCTTGAAAAGAGCGGCATTTTCGGGATTTTTCAGCAGATACTCCCGCAGGCTTCGCTCTTGAGCGCCGGCAAAAATCATTTCCGCCTGCGGATAAAGTTTTTTGGCCGCAATCATACTGCCAAGACAGTCGAAATCAGCGTTAATGTGGGTAGTAATGACGTCCATAAACGACTTTCACAGGAGCCCGGCAGGATTAAAAGGATTAAGTCAACAACGCAAAGTACCGATCAATTCGCTGATACTTGCTACCCCTTCTTCCTGACAAAACCGTTGCAGTCCATCGACAATCTTAATCATCGCCGCCGGGTCCACAAAGTTAGCGGTGCCGACTTGCACCGCATGAGCGCCAACAATAAGAAATTCCAGAGCATCCTCGGCCGACATAATCCCGCCAACGCCAATAACCGGCAGATTGACCGCCTGCACCACCTGATACACCATGCGTACCGCCAGCGGCCGCAGCGCCGGGCCGGAGAGCCCGCCGGTGCCGTTAGCCAGACGCGGCCGGCGACGGCGAATATCGACGGCCAGACCGGTCAAAGTGTTGATACAACTGATGGCATCGGCACCAGCCTCCTCGACAGCCCGGGCTATGACGGTAATATCCGTAACATTGGGAGTCAGCTTAACGATCAGCGGTTTATTGATATGACGACGAACCAGACTCACCACTTCACTGGCGGCAACAGGGTCGGTGCCAAAAACAATGCCGCCCTGCTTGACATTGGGACAGGAGATATTCAGTTCGACTGCAGCAATTCCGTCAATCTGTGACAGATACTGCGCAGCCTGACCATATTCTTCCAGGCTGCTGCCGAAAAAATTGACGATAACCGGCGTTTGCAGCTCTTTTAGAAAGGGCAGTTTCTGCTCAACAAAAACATCCAAGCCAACATTTTGCAGACCGATAGCATTCAGCATGCCACCATGGGTTTCAGCGATACGCGGCGTCGGGTTACCGGCTTTAGGACGTAACGAAAGACCCTTGGTAATAATGGCACCAAGTCGATTGAGGTCCATATAGGGACTATATTCTTCACCGTAACCAAAAGTTCCCGAAGCAGGCATGACCGGGTTCTTCAACCGCAAACCGGCAAATTCAACGGACAGGTCAGGGCCATCGGCTATCGGCTGTTTTGATAGCGGCACCTCACTCATGACCATGCCCCCTTTCGTTGACCCGTTGTTCCAATAGTTGCCAGTCAAGCTCATCGGCGCGAAATACCGGACCATCCTTGCAGGTGCAAAGATAACTGGGGTGCTCCTCGCTATGTCCGGCACCTTTAACCACACAACCGAGACAGGCCCCTACCCCGCAGGCCATAAAAGCTTCCAGCGAAACCTGCAGAGCTACCTGCCGGGAATGACAGATACGGCAAACCGCCTCCAGCATCGGCATAGGGCCACAGGCATATACCGCCGCCTCGGGAAACTTGCTCAGTTTTCGCTCCAGCACTTTAGTAACCTGTCCTTCTTCTCCCAGAGTACCATCATCGGTCGAGACATAGGTTTCCACTCCGAGGCGCTCAAATTCCGTGACCATCAGCACGTCCTTGCGAGAACGGCCACCGATCAGCAATCGAACCTTACTCCTTTTTACCAATTGGCTGGCCAGCATATACAGAGGCACCAGACCAATACCGCCGCCAACCAGGATCTGCTCTCTTCCGTCGTCAGCCAACTCAAAGCCACGCCCGAGGGGTCCCAGCAATTCGACCCGATCCCCTTCATGCAACTCCCGCATAATGGTGGTTCCCTTACCGACAACCTTATAGAGAATTTCCACAAACTCCTTATCCGGCAGTCCCTCACAATCCGAAGGCAATGTCCCGACCCGAAAAATACCGAAGGGTCGACGCAACAAGGGCTCATCGGTAGATTGAGAACGAAACATGACAAACTGTCCCGGCTGGGCCAGGTCCGAAATCCCCGGGGCCAGAATCTTCATCCGGTAATAACCAGGCGAAATTTCCTGATTGGATAGAATAGTTGTTTTAAAATTTTTCATTTTGATATCTAGGTAACTCCAGTAATGATAACAAAAAAATTCTCGATCAATGTTTGATCGGATGAACAAGGCCTATCGGTATCTGCTGCATCACCAGCGCATCTTCACCGTCACTATAATAATGCCGACGACGATCGATCTCACTAAAGCCGAAGGACCGATAGAGGGCGATGGCCGCAAGATTGGACGGCCGCACCTCCAGCAGCACACACTCAAGCCCGGTCCTCAGGTTTCGGTTAAGGCACTGCTGCAGCAAAGCACGAGCTACTCCGCTTCTGCGCATGTTCGGCGCAGTCGCAACGTTAAGAATACTCAACTCCTGGCAGACTCGCCAGGCACAGAGGAAACCAGCCAAACAAGCCCCCCGCCATAATAAATCGATACGGGAAAGGGGATTGGCCAGCTCATTTAGAAACATAGCTTCGGACCAGGGAGTACGATGGCAAAGTCGCTCGACGATCAGCACCTGGTCCATGTCAGCCGCAGTCATGGGTCGGATTATGTTCTCAGAGATCATAGAAAACGCGGACATTCGGGCAATGGTAGCAACGACAAGAGAATACCATATACAGAAAATCATCTGTCATGACAAAAGAACCATGACAGGCTGACCAAAAAAGGTTAGAATAATTCTCACGCGCAAACGGCTTAAAGCATTGTACCGAAGCACCTTACCGCATCATAATTCACCCCCTGTACCGTGTAAAGAACCAATCTTCCTGCAGCTGCAGCAGGGGACTTTGACATTGACAAGGAGTGGTTAGTTGATTTAATAATGGCCGCATTTATCTGCAAGGAGAGCCAAGAATTGAGCGATGAAAAAAAAATGACCTACAAGGATGCCGGCGTCGATATTGATGCGGGCAATCGTTTTGTCAATATGATCAAGCCGTTGGTCAAAGCAACCTCCAGGCCGGAGGTACTGACCGATATCGGCGGTTTCGGAGGTCTTTTCTCCCTTCATGCCGACAAGTACGACAAACCGACCCTGGCTACCTCTACCGACGGCGTCGGCACCAAGCTTAAAATTGCCTTTATGACCGACAAGCACGACACCGTCGGCATCGACCTGGTAGCCATGTGCGTCAACGATATCGCCGTACAGGGTGCGGAACCCCTCTTCTTTCTCGACTACATGGCCACCGGCAAACTGGCTCCGGAAAAAGGCGTGGAGATCGTAAAAGGCATCGCCGAGGGTTGCATCCAGGCAGGGTGTGCTCTTATTGGTGGTGAAACCGCAGAAATGCCTGGTTTCTACGCCGACGGAGAGTACGATCTGGCCGGTTTCACCGTCGGCATCGTCGACAACAGCAAAATCATCGATGGTTCAACCATTACCGTCGGCGACCGCTTAATTGGACTGGCTTCGAGCGGGTTGCACTCCAATGGCTTTTCCCTGGTACGCAAGATATTGTTCGAAAAAATGGGGCTGACCGTCGACTCTCAACTTGCTGAACTGGACAAACCCCTTGGCGAGGAATTGCTAACCCCGACCCGGATCTACGTAAAAACCATTCTCAACCTGTTGCGCGACTTTCAGATCAAAGGCATGGCACATATTACCGGCGGCGGTATCGTCGAAAATGTACCACGGGTACTGCCTAAAAACTGTCAGGCCATTATCGAGAAGGACAGCTGGCCTAAACCGGCTATCTTTGAAGTCTTGCGCCGCGGCGGCAACATCGATGAACTGGAGATGTATCGCACCCTGAATTACGGTATCGGCATGGTTCTGGTTGTACCGGAGAAGGAAGTCGATGAGATCATGATGCGATTGGCCGGCCTCAACGAACAGGCCTACATCATTGGTCGCATCGCCAAAAGCGAAACCGGTGAGCGCGTCGTACTAAATTAACCTCGAGCAGGCCGTAGCCTGCTCTGGAACGTTCGAGGAATCTTTGTGAAAAGCAAGCTACGCCTCGGTATTCTTGCCTCCGGTGGGGGCACCAATCTGCAGGCGATTATCGACCGTATCCAAGACGGAACTCTCAACGCAAAAGTTGCCCTTATTCTCAGTAACAAACCGACCGCCGGTGCATTGCAACGCGGAAAGCTGGCAGGCATTCCAACTCTGTGCATCGATCAACGACACTATAAAGACCGGCTCGATTTCGACCGGGCCATGATTGCCGCCCTCACCAAAGCCCATGTGGAACTGGTGGTACTGGCCGGTTTCATGAGACTGATCTCCGATCAGTTTCTCGCCGCTTTTCCCAACCGCATCATGAACATCCACCCCGCCCTGCTACCCGCCTTTGCAGGCCTGAACGCGCAGCAACAGGCTCTCCAATACGGCGCTCGGATAACCGGCTGTACTGTTCACTTTGTAGATGCCGGAGTCGATACCGGACCGATTATTATTCAGGCGGCGGTACCGGTGTTGCAGGATGACACCGTAGAGACTCTTTCAGCGCGCATCCTTCGCCAGGAACACCGAATTTATCCTGAAGCCATTCGTCTCTTTGCCGAAGACCGCCTGCGCCTTATAGAACGGCGAGTACACATCGAGCCAACAGTGGCTAAGCCCGACGAAACCCTCCTTAGCCCTTCTCTGCGCTAAGTCCAAACCGATGGCTAAGTCATCTGTGCCCTTCGGAGGATTAGATGCTCAAACCGATTCTGGTTAGCGCCTGTTTGCTCGGATTGCCTACCCGCTACGATGGCAAACATAAGGCCAACGATCCCGTCCTCAAACATCTCAAGGAAAAAGGACTCCAACCCATCCCGGTCTGTCCGGAACAGTTAGCCGGTTTTTCGACCCCCCGCCTGCGATGCTGGTTTGACACGGGAGACGGTGAGGGCGTTTTGGCCGGGCAGGGGCAACTCGTTCGTTCCGATGGCACGGCAATGAACCACTCTTTTATCCGGGGCGCCGAGATAACCCTGGCAATTGCTCGTCTTACGGGCTGCCGAACCGCCCTTTTTAAAGAAGGCAGTCCCTCCTGCGGCGTAGAACGCATCTGCCGCCGGCAACAATCCGTCGGCGGCCAGGGTGTCACCACCGCTTTGTTGAAGCGTAACGGCCTGCAGGTGTACGGAGAAGAAGATATTTAGTTTGCAGTCAGGAACCATCACTATGGCTAAGGAACATTACGACCTGATTGTCCTTGGCGCAGGACTGTCCGAACAGATTGCCGCCACCTTACTGGCCGGGCAAGGCTATCGAGTCCTTTTGTTTCCTGCTACTTTTCAGACCAATGAACAGACTTTAGCTTGTTGTCCGGCCCTGGATATGTTACTGAAAAGCCTTAAGGGAGATGATCTTCGAAGAGACTCAACCGATTCAGTACAACTGGTAACAGAGGACATTCGTTTGCAACTGGGTGGGCCTTTGCCTTTGGCAGACGAACTCCGGCGTGAGTTCCCCGACCACCATGAATCAATGTTGACCCTGTTAGACCGACTCGACCTCTGGGGCCGCAAATTAAGCCTGCTTCTTGCCAGGAGCGGCCCTAACTCGTCTCTGCTCGTTTTACGTCTTCTGGCTCTTTATCAACGTCAGTTAAGCCATAATCTGCCTGCCCGCAGACTGCAACAGCCTATTCTGCGGATGTTAACAACCCTCGGCGCCGCAAAACCGCAGCATGCGCTAAGCCAGTTGCTATCCGGACTTTGTCTGGTGGCACCAGAAAGACTTTCCGGCGCCGAGGCCGCCTTAAAATGGCATATTATCACTCGCCCTCAAAACATTTTACTTGCCGAACTATCACAACTATTAACCAAACGCTATACTGCTAGCGGTGGCCAGAGTATTCCACTGGATGAATTAGCCGGGATCAAACAGACCGACAAGCGTCTCGATGGCCTCTATTTGCTCAACGGAAAAACCCTTAGCGCACGGCAGTTCCTGGTCGGCCCCTTAACTGAGCATATCGAACTGGATACCGCTCTGGCATCGACCTTAGCCAAGCCTCCATGCAAGCCGCGACGTTGGATTCTTTCAGGGCTCCCCCTGCAGCGACCGCCAATGCTGGAACGGCAGGTCATCCTGGCCGGAAAACAAACTTTGAGCCTGACCTGGGATCAAGAAAGCCCCCCAGGGAGGCAAGCTCTGCTAGAAGGTATCCGACCGGCAGACCACAACATAATTGACACAGAAACGGTTCGCCAGCAGCTATCGCCCCTGCTTCCCTTTACCCGGTTTGCGCTGACAAAAACAAATTATCCACCAAACGGAACGATCATGCAAAACAGCTTCTGGCCACGGGGGGCACTGCCCAGGCCTATAGCTGCCAACGTGTTGTTTTGTTACGCAGGCCATCTGCTGCCATCGCTCGGCGGCAATGCCGAAGCAATACTCGGACAGGCCGCAGCCGGCACCTTGCAGAAGCGGCTCGGCTAGCATATATGATAATGATACTTTCGATCGTCTATTTATTGACGCTCGGCAAACAAATTGAAACAGAAAAAGAAGTTGCAAAGGCCCGAAAAGCGTGCTAGAAATAACAGCTCTAAAATTCCAGGAGGTTTCCAAAATGGCAAGAGTTTGTGAGGTATGTGGCAAGAGACCAACGACTGGCAATAATGTCAGTCATGCGCAGAACAAGACCCGGAAGGTATGGTATCCTAACCTCCAGAAAATAAGAGCGCTGCACAAGGGCAAGGTACAGTCCATTAAGATCTGTACCCGCTGTCTGCGCTCCGGAGCCGTTACCAAGGCCTGATCGGTCTAAAACGGACCATACAGCTCAGATATCAATAAAAAAGGGGGG
>CAZKQY010000294.1:0-5850 GCA_964555005.1 uncultured Syntrophotalea sp.
CTTCGCCGGTCCCGGCCGGCCAGCCGGGATACTTTCTTTACTAGTCTAAAGAAAGTAACCAAAGAAAGGACAGATTGGCTGTCGCCGAGACTTCTGTCGCGTAGAGTTTTAAATCGATGCTCCTATGTTGCGGCATTAAAGAGAAGCCGCTTCGTTGGCGGCTCCTCTGTTATTGAAACATCACGCAGGCAGCAATAGCCAGCGGGTATCGCAGCAACGTTGCATATGCGCTACTGGTTTTAAAACCCAACAGCAACTGCAATTACCCTACGCAAATGTAGCAAACCGATCGTTTTAGCAACCACCTTTCGAAAGAGTGGCCGCCCAAAGAAACCGCTGCCGCTGCAGGATGGCTGAACAGTTGTTAACCTTCGCCTTACCTACGCGACGGTATGCTCCACGCAGTGGCAGCCATTTTTGCTTACTTTTGTTGGCTTGGACAAAAGTAAGGCGGCTGACGGGCCGCGACCCGTCGGTGTTGCTTTTCGACTGAAATCATCTGCAGGACCAAACCTTAACTTCGCCGGTCCCGCCCGGCTGACGGGTTACTTTCTTTACTAGTCTAGTTTTCATCGGGAAACGGCCCTTTTCCCCAATCTCGGCGTCAATCCGCACCCTTGCGTGTGCGGCGTAAACAGCTACGCCTCCGTGCAAGCGCTTGATTTCTTTGACCTTGGGAAAAATTGCTCGTTCCCCACATGAAAACTTCACAGTGCCCATCCATATTTTCCGGATGGACACTAATTAAACCAATGACGCCCTACGACTGTCAATTATATTGCCCGCTCAAATTTCTGCAGGGAAGGATCGGGCATACATATAATAAAGCGCTCCCCGCCACCTTCAGCCTTGACCATCTCCAACCGCCCCTGATGAGCCTCAACGATAGCATGAACCGTTGCCAGTCCGAGTCCGGTGCCGCTGTCCTTGGTCGTAAAGAAGGGGTCAAAGATCTTGTCCCTGAGCTCTGTCGGTACCCCCGGCCCCGTGTCTTCGATATACACCGTTTGGGCTTCGGTTTCGTAGCCGAGGGTCAATCGTCCGGCATACTCCATGGCTTCGGCACCGTTAACCAGCAAGTTCCACAGCACTTGACGAATCTGAGCGCGATCGCAACGCCAGTCAATGGGCCCGGTATAGGCCTTGCGTAACTGAACGTCTTGAAAACGTCTATCCGCAGTGACGATATCCATCAGCTCATCCAGCAACTCGGCGATATCTACCGCCACCAATTCGGGGGGCGTTGGCCGCGCATACACCAGAAAGTCAGTCAATAGTGCATTCAGACGCTCCGCTTCGCGAACAACGATCCCCATCAGGCGACGATCCTCGGGCTCCAGTTTTTCGCCTTCCATCAACAGCTGCACCGAACCGCTGATAGAAGCCAGCGGGTTGCGAATTTCATGAGCCATTCCAGCCGCCAGTTGCCCGACCGCAGCCAGGCGATCGGCCCGCTTGAGCTGACCCTCCATCGCCTTCAAATGGGACAAGTCCTGAAAGGTGATCAGCAGCCCCAGGGTCTCGGCGGACACATCCCTGACCAGCGAGGAGGTAAAGCCCACCGGTCGCCGCCCCCCCTGCTTATCCGTAAGCTGCGTTTCGCCACGGGCGACGGTTTTAAACTCCCCGCCCTCGAGAACAGCCAAGTCGGGGAACAGCTGGTCAACAGGCCCGTTGTAGACCTCTTCCAGAGCATAACCGGTGATCGCTGCCGCCCCGGCATTGAAGGAACGGATGCGACCGGCATTATTAATAATAATCAAACCGCTGGGGATGTTCGAGAGGATAATGCGGTTGAGATTTTCGAGCTCTTCGAAATCGATCTGACGTTTTTCCAGGGCCAGTTCGCTGTGCCGCAGCCGTTCTGCCAGAAGGCTGCTCAGAAAGGCGATAAGATAAAAGGCGATAACATTGATGAAAATAGCATAAAATATTTCGCGGCTGCTAACGGGGCTTGAGGACAGGACTGGCAATACAGCGTAGTACTGCAAGTCGAGCAAACCGCCATACAGAATGGCTGCCGCCGAAGCGGCGACAAAGACTTCACGCCGCGACAGAAAGATGCTGACGGCGAAAATAATGCAGATATAGAGAAAGGAAAAGTGGCTGACAACGCCACCGGTAAGAAAAACCAGGCCGGTGGCAAACACCAGGTCGCAGCAAGTTTGCCAACGCAGCAGAACCACCCGTTGCCGACTGCGGCCGAACAGGGGGAGAAAACTCAGGGACTGGAGAAGGTAAAGTGCCGCCAGCAGATAGAGCCACCCCAGAACCGGTGCATTGGCAACGCCGGAACGCATCTGGTTGAGGATAGCGCCGCCCAGGAACAGAACGATAACCAGGATGCGAACGGCGAGATACCAGTGGAGAAAGCGGGAGGCCGTCTTATCCAGGGAGGCAAAAGAAGCGCTTTGGTCCATAAGCTTTCCGGTCAACCGCCCACCGTACCGGCAATTTTGAAGATCGGCAGATACATGGCGATAACAATTCCACCCACGGTGGTGCCGAGAAACAACATGAGCATCGGTTCCATCATCGCCGTAAGATTACCTACCGCATCATCGACCTCGTCATCATAGAAATCGGCAATTTTGTTGAGCATGGTGTCGATGGAACCAGACTGTTCGCCGACGGCGATCATCTGACAGACCATGGGCGGGAATACCCCGGACTTCTCCAGAGGTTCGGCGATGGTCTTGCCTTCACTGATGCTCTGCTTGACCCGGTAAATCGCCTTTTCGATGGTTCGGTTCCCGGCGGTCTTGGCCACGATTTCCAGACCATCGAGGATCGGCACCCCGCTGGAGATCATGGTTCCCAGGGTACGGGTAAACTTGGCCACCGCCACCTTACGCAACAAGATGCCAAAGACCGGCAACTTAAGCGCCTTATCATCGAAAAAATCTCGGCCTTTGTCGGTGGCGTAGATTTTTTTAAAGGCAAAGATCAAAACGATGATACCCAGGATAATAGCCACGACATAATTTTGCACAAAGTTACTGATCGCAATGACGACTTGGGTCGGCATCGGCAGAGCGCTGCCGAAATCGGCGAACATCTTTTCGAATGCCGGAATGACGAAGATCAGAATGACCGAAATGACAATCAAGGCGATACCGACAATCGTGGACGGATAGGTCATGGCACTCTTGACCTTCTTCTTCAACTTCTGGGCTTTTTCCAGATAGGCCGCCAGACGGTTGAGAATGGTATCGAGAATACCACCCACCTCACCGGCCGCAACCAGGTTGACAAACAGGTTGTCGAAAGCCTTGGGGTGCCTTTTCAAGGCATCGGCAAAGGTCGATCCCGACTCGACGCTCTCCTTGACTTGCACCAGTATGTCTTTGAAGATCTTTTTATCCTGCTGCCGACCGAGAATCTCGAGACACTGCACCAGCGGCAGGCCGGCATCGATCATGGTGGCAAACTGGCGAGTGAAAATGACCAGATCCTTGGTGGTTATCTTGCCGCCAAAACCGGGCAGTTTGATCTCCATGTCGAGGCCTTTGCCCGCCGCCTTGATCTTGCCGGGCATCACCCCCTGACGCCGCAGAGCAGCCGCAACCGCCGTTTCATTGGGCGCTTCCATCTCCCCTTTTTGGGCTTGGCCGCTGCGAGTCTTGCCTTCCCATGCGAACTTGGCCATCTGTCACCTCTTTTTTGGAATCAGAAATCAGTAGCTGGTAGCTAGTAATCTGTAATAAATTTAAACCGATCACTCATCACGAACCTTACTTCTGCACCGAAACCTGCCGGCGCAAAATGGCGGCAGGATTGGCTATCATCTGCTTCAACTCATCGGGCTCTGAGGAACGCAACAGAGCATCTTCCAGGGAAATAAGCTTTTTGTGATAGAGCATAAACAGGGACTGGTTCAATGTCTGCATTCCGTACTTTTCCTGCCCCATCTGCATCTGCGAATAAATCTGATGCACCTTGTCGTCGCGAATAAGGGCTCTTATGGCCACGTTGGGCACCATAACCTCAAGGGCCAGCACCCGTCCCTTGCCCTGGGCCTTGGGGATCAAAGTCTGAGACAACACCCCCTCCAGAACAAAGGAAAGCTGGGTGCGCACCTGTGTCTGCTGGTTGGTGGGAAAAACATCAACGATACGGTTAATGGTCTGTACGCAAGAATTGGTGTGAAGGGTCGCAAAACACAGATGCCCCGTCTCGGCGATAGTCAGAGCCGCCTCGATGGTTTCCAGGTCTCGCATCTCTCCCAACAGCACCACATCAGGGTCCTGTCGCAAAATATATTTCAAGGCCTTTTTAAAGGATTGGGTATCGGAACCTACCTCTCGCTGATTAACCAAACATTTTTTATGAGGATGAATATATTCGATAGGATCTTCAATGGTGATGATATGTTCCTGCCGCTCACAGTTGATGGAATCGATGATCGACGCCAGGGTGGTCGACTTTCCGCTGCCTGTCGGTCCCGTGACCAGGATCAGCCCCCGAGGTTTGCGTGAGATCTCCCGCACCACGTTCGGCAGGCCCAGTTCTTCGAAAGACATGAATTTGTAAGGGATCATGCGGAAGGCGCCGGCTACGGCGCCACGCTGCAAATATATGTTGCCGCGAAAACGCGCCAGGCCTTTGACTCCAAAGGAAAGATCGAGCTCGTTCTCTTCTTCGAACTTACGCTTCTGGGCGTCGGTCAGAAGGCTGTAACAGAGCTGCTTGGTATCCTGGGACTGAAAGGGGGGATGCTGTAAGGCCTTGATCTCCCCATCGATACGCACCTGCGGCGCTGCCCCCGTGGTGATATGCAGGTCAGAGGCCCCCATCTCAACCATAACTTTAAGTAATTCGCGAATTCCCACCATTGCAACTTCTTCCTTTCAGATCACAGGCCTGGACATCACCTGAATAAAGGGAAAACAAAGCAAATTTCGCACCAACCAAGATACTGTGACGAGCAATAGGGTAAAAGGTATAAACCAATCACTGATGGCGTCGCAAAAACTCAGATGATGGCTAAGCAAAAATTTCGTCCTACAAGGCATGGTGTTTTTTCAGGGGCAAAGGCATACATTTAGTATGTCGAAGCCCTGAAAAAACACCGTAACGCCGTAGGGCGGACTTTTTGCGACGCCATCAATCATCCGCCACAGTGCTGCGCAACACCTCCTCAAAGGAAGTCACTCCTTCCTTGAGCTTACTCAGTGCCGACTGGCGCATGGTTTTAACCCCCAAACGCATCGATTCGCGCTTGATTTCGGCCGTATTGGCCCCGGCCAGAACCAGTTCACGAATTTCTTCGAACATGGGCATTACCTGATAAATACCAACCCGGCCTTTATAGCCGGTATTGTTACAGGTCGAACAGCCTTGCCCCTTATAGCAGACATACTCATCGACCTCTTCCGGCGAAACTCCGGCTTCGAGCAGGGCCTGTTTGGAAATATCATCCACGACCTTACATTCAGCACAGACCCGCCGACCCAGCCGCTGAGCAGTGATTAGATTAACTGCCGAAGCCACCAGAAAAGGCTCGATGCCCATATTAAGCATACGGCTGATAGTGCTTGGTGCATCGTTGGTATGCAAAGTAGACAGCACCATGTGGCCGGTCAAGGCCGCCTTAACACCAATTTCGGCCGTTTCAAAATCGCGGATCTCACCGATCATAATAATATCGGGATCCTGACGCAGAAAAGAACGCAGAGCATTGGCAAAGTTAAGACCGATCTCCTCATGCATATGCACCTGGTTAATACCGGCAAAGTTAAATTCAACCGGATCTTCCGCAGTGGAGATATTCAAAGTGGTATCGTTAAGCTCAGCAAGTGCCGAATAGAGGGAAACGGTCTTGCCGGAACCGGTCGGCCCGGTGACCAG
>CAZKQY010000295.1:0-2316 GCA_964555005.1 uncultured Syntrophotalea sp.
CTGCCGTGCAGCGAGAGACTGTCTGTTAGCCGTATGCGGGAAATCCGCACGTACGGTTTGATGAGGAGGGGCAGGGAAGCCTGCCCCTTACTCTACCGTTCCATAAGCCTTTGAACGCCGAATTGGACGCTGATAAAATCTGATGCTTCGCATACGCAGATCAGGCAAAACAAACGACCATTACCATATTTACCGCAGAGAGCGCAAAGTTCGCAGAGATGATCATAGGTAAGACTTAATTTTTTCGATTTCCCTCACCGCCCTTTGTGTCCTTGGTGGTGAGATCTTGATGTTTTAACTAAAGGAGCATATGTCATGTTTAAGACCTGTCGTGCCCTGTTCGTAATTCTGTTGCTAAGCTGCTTGAGTCTGCCCCTTGCGGTGCAGGCTGAAGTAACCGGTAAATTGCGAATCTTTCATGCGGGGAGTTTGACCGTGTCCTTTGCTGCCATGGAGAAAGAGTTCGAAGCTCGTTATCCCGGAGTGGACATTCAGCGCGAGCACGGCGGCAGCACCCGTATGGCGCGACTTATTTCCGAGGTTGGCAAGCCTGCCGATCTGATGGCCTCGGCCGATTTTCAGGTTATTGACAAGAGTCTGTTGCCAGAACTCGGCATCGGTAATATCCGTTTTGCTACCAACGAGTTGGTGCTGACCTACGGGGCGCAGAGTAAATTTGCCGATGAGATCAACACGGATAATTGGTTCGAGATTCTCAGCCGGCCTGGGGTTTCCTTTGGTCATTCGGATCCCAATATCGATCCCGGCGGCTACCGCAGCATGATGGCCATGCAATTGGCGGAGATCTATTATAAGCGGCCAGGCCTTTACCAACGGCTGTTGGCTAACCGTCCCCTGGGCAACATGCGGGGCAAATCGGTGAGTTTGACCGCATTGGTGCAAAACGGTGATCTCGATTACGCTTGGGCTTACCGTTCGATTGCCTTGCAGCACGGCTTGAAGTTTGTTTCATTGGACGAGCATGTCAATCTGGCCAATCTCGATTATGACGCCTTTTATCGGCAGGTAAAAGTTCGGGTGACCGGTGAGCGGCCTGGCAGCTTTTTTGACCGTGAGGGGCGGTTCGTCGCCTACGGCATTACTTTGCTGAAAAATGCGCCCAACCGTGAAGCAGCGGTAGCCTTTCTTGAATACCTGCTCGATCCCGAGGGGGGGCAGAAGATTCTGGCCGGCGTTGGTCAGCCCCCATTCAATTCGCCTTTTGTGCCCAGCGAAGAAATGCGAGCTCAACTGCCCCTTGAACTGCAATCCAGAGTCACGGTCCGGCAATAGTCCTAACGAAATTTTGAGCGGAATATATCGGGCGCCGGCTTTCCCTTGGGAAGGTCGGCGCCCGTTTCGTTTAACAGCTCACAATTCAGTTAGCCTAGTGAGCATCCGGAAATTATGAATGGGCACAGCGCAGTTTTCATACGGGAAAAGGGCCGTTTCCGGATGAAAACTAGTCTAGTATTTTGAGGGTGGACAGCCGGCCTATGGTGACATAAAATGCAGACCTTTCGCTGGTCCCTTGAGAGTATCTTAGCCAGGCACTTTTTAAACATAGCCTTTTGTTTTTTTAAAGGGGAAGCGGGGTGTTGGCTGTGCTTCGGTTTGCATTTTAGGGGAGAATTGGCCTATCATGGCCTTTGATAAAACAGATTATATACAGTGAAGGGCTCTCTAAAAGGTTGGTCTGACCTGATATTTCCGATATGACTTCTCTCAGACTTTGAGTCAGGCAGCGCCGGTGGCCTTAGAACATGAAGAAATAAAAGCAATATCCACAAGGCGCAAATTCGGTTACCCTCTGCGTCTTGTGGATTCTAAAAAATGACTTTCAACAGGAGTAGATATTATGGCGGATCCGATCAAAGATGGGGATATTATCAAAATTCATTATACCGGTCGGTTTACGGACGGTGAGGAATTTGACTCTACCAGAGATCGCGATCCTTTGATCTTTGTGGTCGGCGTAGCCCAGGTGGTCAAGGGTTTTGACCAGGCGGTGCTCGGTATGCACGCCGGGGATAAAAAGACCATCCATCTCGCTCCAGAACAGGCTTATGGCCAACAAAAGGCGGAAAATCTGTTGGAGTTCTCTTTAGTCACTATGCCCCATTTGCAGAGTCTTAAAGTTGGAATGCAACTTAAGTTACCTTTGCAGGGTGGTCGTGCGGTTTCGGCCAAGGTTGTCGAGGTGACCGACGCTGTTATACGGCTTGACGCCAATCACCCCCTGGCCGGCAAAACTTTGATCTTTGACCTGGAAATTGTCGAAACCGGTCTGGATCCCGCTCAATTGTATGCCGACGC
>CAZKQY010000296.1:0-6532 GCA_964555005.1 uncultured Syntrophotalea sp.
GGCGGTGATTTCTTCCACCGAGGCGGCCGACTCCGTCGCTCCCTGGGAAAGACTCTGGGCACCGTCGGAGATCTGCGAGGAGCCCGTGGCGATCTGCTCGCCGGCGACCTGAATCTGGCCGATAATTTCATTGAGATTTAGAACCATAGCCTGCAAAGCCAGCCCCAGCTGATCTTTTTCGGAAGCGAGCTGGACCTCCACATTGAGATTGCCCTTGGCAATTTCCTCGGCAATTTCAACGTTGCGGGAGAGGTTGTCGGCCATGCCATCCAGAGCATCGGCGAGAACGCCGATCTCGTCGCCGCGGTTCATTTTCAGGCGTAAGCTGAAATTGCCTTTGGCGATCTCCTCGGTCAGGTGAACACCTTGCTTGACTGGGCCTGTGATACTACGGGTCAGCACAAAACCAAACCCCATCGCGAGAACCACCCCGATGACTATGCCGGCGACTGACGTAGTCTTGGCAATAACGGCAACATGATGCGCATCAGCCACCGTTTCAACAGCAATGTCCTGATTGAGCTTAACAACCTTGTTGAGCGCGGTAAGGGCCGCCGTCTGCAGATCACGGAGGGTCACCAACGCTTCTCGCTGCAAAGATTCAAATAATGCCTCGGACTGCTCCACTTGGGCCAGCATCTGGTCGAACTGCTCGAAGGTACCGGTGGCGCCGGGGATGATCATGCTGGTCAGGAGGGCTTCTGCACCCGAACGATCACCAGCCTTGATACGTTCCTTGGCTTGGGCGATCCCTTGATGAAAAGGGGCATGGCTGTCTTTAATGCCGGCCAGAATATTTTTCAAGGTAGCGTTTTCGGTCTTTAAGTTCGCCATCCAATGTGCAAAGTTGCAGGTGGTATGATCGTCACCCCCTTCGAAAACACGTCCAGTACGAAGCATCGTCATCACCTGCCCCATCAGCTGGTGATGATCGGCGCGATAACGCTGGAGATCGCCCCGAAACTTCGCCGGGTCGAGAATGCCGGTGGCTTCCAGTGCCCGAGAGGAACGAACAAAATCATCGTTGCCTTTCTTCCAAGCCGTCCAGGCGGGCACAAATTGTTTCCACAACTCGGCTTCTTCCGCGGTTTGAGGCAGCGGCGCATAAATAGTCCCACGCGGCTATAGCGGCTTGGCGTGCGCTGTCAATATTGACATACTGCCTTGCTCGATCTTCATCGGAGAGTTTCGGATTGAGCAGAGTCCGCTGTGCGACCCGGGTGCTTTCTGCTGCGTTGGAAATAATAAGCAGGCTTTCGATACTCGGCAGACGCACCTTGCCGATTTCAACAATCTCGCTATCCAGAGTAGTGACACCGCGCCAGCCAAGCACGCCGACGATCAGAGTAATCAGAGCGACAAGAGCAAAACCGCCAATCAGCTTGATCCCTAGGTTTACGTTTTTCATCATTTGGCTCCGTAATTGAATGGTTTGAAAAAATGAAAAGCATCACCCTCCCATAGTTCGTACCCTCCTCGGTGTTTCAACACCCTTATTTTTGATGGTTTCGTAAATTAGATTCCCCATGCCCGAATGACCCTGCCGGGCATCCATGACTTCAAAGACTTAACGCCTGGTTTCCCGACGAAAGCGCCTCGGGAATGACGGTTTGAGCGCCCTAGGAATGATGGTTTTGGCGCTTCGGGAGTGACATTTTTGCGGTGCCATCATCAATAGAAGCACAGCAAAACAGGTGCCACTGCTTCACACAGGGACAAAGGGCCGAAACTAAAGCATTTATTAATTATTAGACGTGCAGAAAGGGTATAGATTTTTCTTGGATGGATGTCAGAAAAGACGCGGACTTCACTGATTTTTTGAGAATTTTTTGCTTTCGGTAAATTTCTGCCTATCGAAAAAACTAGCCCCTTTTCAGGGGCCGGTTTTTTTCAAACGACTGCTCAGTGACGGTTGGGTAATACCGAGCAATCTCGCCGCCATCGATTGATTGCCCTCGGTGCGTCGCATCGCTTCGCGCACCAGCAGTTCGGCAGCTGCTTTCAAGGTGGGAAGCTGTCCATGAAAAGTCAGCCGTTTTGCCGAGTCGCCATCAAGGGGTTCTGAGGCCAGATTTTCCGCCTTAATGCCGATCTCCTGTTCAAAACTGGCCATGGAGAGTATTTTTGCTTTGTGAATACTGACGGCATCGAACACCATCGCCCTTAATTCCCGGACATTTCCAGGGAAGGAATAGAGGGAGAGCAAGGTTGTCAATTGGGGGGGCGGCGTCGGCTTTTTTTTCTCCATGGAGCGGGCCGCATCTTCCAGAAACTTGTCGACCAAGAGCGGCAGGTCTTCTTTCCGCTCACGGAGAGGCGGTATCTCCACATGGTGCGTTCGCAGGCGATAATATAGATCCTTGCGGAATTTGCCTGCAGCCTGCCGTTGCTGCAAGTCGGCATTGGTGGCGACAACAATTCGGGCATTGCTCCGTTTGGTTTTATCGCTGCCCAGGGGTTGATACTCTCCTTCCTGCAGCAGGCGCAGGATTTTAACCTGCGATTCCAGAGCCAGACAGCCGATTTCATCCAGAAACAGAATACCATTCTGTGCCTGCTCGATCATTCCGGTTCGAATCTGGTCGGCGCCGGTAAAGGCTCCTTTGCCGTGACCGAAAAGGGTATCAGAAAAAACATTATCGTCCAGCCCTGCAACGTTCACCGTCACCCAGGGACCATCAGGGCGCCCCAGACGGTGCACCGCCTTGGCGATCAATTCTTTGCCGACACCACTTTCTCCTGTAATCAGGACCGGCTCCGGCGATTTGGCAATCGCCTCTATATAACAGAAAATTTTTCGCATTTTTTTACTGGAGGTGACGATTTCGCTAAATACCTCCGGATGGTCCAGTTCGTCGCAAAAAACCGATTCTTTCAGATTTTCGCACGCTCGCTGCAGCTCCACCTGCTTCAGAGCCTGCTTTATCCCGTTAATCACTCTCTCGGGTTCACCGGTCTTGGTATAAAAATCATAAGCACTGGCTTTCATGCATGCAATGGCCTGTTCAAGCTGATTGACTCCGGTGAGCATAATCACCGGCAAACCGGGAAAGCTTTCGGAAACGGTTTCAAGGAGCTGCAAACCGGTCAGATGGGGCATCATCAGATCAAAAACAGCCACACTGAAGTTCTGTTTTTTCAGCAGATTTTCCACCTGGCGGCTGTCGGTATATTGCACAATGTTAGTCAATCCGCCAAGACGTTTCAGGGTCAAGGACAGGCTCTGTAAAAAGGCCTGCTCATCGTCTACCAATAGAATCGGCTGTTCCGGAAAGAGTATCATTATAAGCCTTCCTCCCGCCTGACGGGAATGAATACCTTGAATACCGACCCCTTGCCTAATTCCGATGCTATTGTCATCTGGGCCCCGTGCTCCTTGAGAATCCGATGGGAAACCGACAGCCCCAATCCGGTACCGCCGGTGCTGCGTTTGGTGGTATAAAATGGTTCGAACAATCGAGGCAATTGGTCCTTTTCGATGCCGTGTCCCTGATCGGTCACTCTTAAAATCAGGTTGCGCGCCTCTTTGTCAAAATAGGTTTCAACAACTATGGGCTGTGAAGTGTCGGTCAACGCCTGGCAGGCATTATGGACCAGGTTAACCAGCACCTGAACCAGCTTCTGCGCATCCCCTCTGATGACCGGAAGGTCCGGCTCTAATTTCAATGAAAAATGATCGGTGGAATTTTTGATCATATTTTCCAACAGACGCACGCCATCGGTAACGACTTTGTTTACATCGACCATTTCGTCGAAAGTCCGCTTCTCATCACGAATAAAGTTTTTCAGATCGTCGACAATCCGTTTAATCCGCTCGGCGCTATCTTTTACCCGGTCTATCAATAATGGAAGTTCAATGCGCAGCTCCGAATAATCTATCCCCGCCAGGGACAACTCTCCGTGCTCCTTGAAATAGGCATTGAGAATCTCTTCGGCATCGGCAAAGGCGTCTTTGATGATGGCTGAGTTAAGCAGGATAACGGCGTTGGGATTATTGATTTCGTGGGCGATACCGGCCGCCAATTCGCCAAGAGAGGCCAGACGACTGGCGCGGTGGGCTTCCTCGCGCAGCTGCATTTTTTCGGTAATATCAACGGCGATAACCAGCGCCAACTGGCGCCCTCCGCCACTCTCGACCAAAGGAAAGACCTTGACCCCCTACATTCGTTTGTCCGGGGTACTGATCACATCCTCTACAACCTTGCTCGTCAAAATACATTGTGAAACCGATGCCACTAGATCGTCGGAATTGAGATGAAATCTCTTCTTTTCTGACAAGGAATTAATCTCTTTATTCGCTGCATTAGTCCAAACAGTCTGCATATCCGAGGTCAGCAGGATCAAGGGATCGGAAATCGCATTCAATAAGGCGTTAAATTGGTTATACAAAGCAGTATAACGCGTTTCACTGGCAATCAGCTCCCTTTCGGAGCTCTTCCGTAAGATCATATCACGGGCAATCGACAAGGTAAATGTCTCTTTCTGCAAAACAATTGGAGATGAACTGACTTCTACTTCAAATATTCGACCATTTTTAGATCGATGAACCCTGTCCATGAAGTATGGGAAATCCCCGTTTTCAATCGCTGTTAGACATTCAATAAAGTCCCTGTCTTCATAGATGGCATCTACTTCGGAAAGCTTCATTTTCAGTAATTCCGCTTTGGAATAGCCGAGAGCTTCACAAGCAAGCTGGTTTACGTCAATAAATTGACCTGATGAATCGATGAGGAAAATAGCATCACCTGCCCCGTCGAAAAGCGTTCGAAACCGCTCTTCACTTTCTATTAAGGCAAACTGAGCATTTTTTATATCGGTAATATCTTCCAGGCAGATGAGGGTATGCAACTGTTGTCCTTGTTGCAAAGGCGAAACGGAAACCAACAGGTGTCGCATCAACACACCGTTGTCGGAATTCTGCCTCAAAGTGGCTTCTTTGCGCCGAACCGCTTCTCCCTTATCGATGGCCTCAAGCACGGTGAGCCGGAGCAAACAGTTTTCGCATTCAGGATGAGTACCGCATGCGGCCGCCGTTGCGCAGGTGCAGCCGAAAAGTTCACCGGGGCGCTTGCCTAACATTTCGTCTTCAGAATAGAGACAAAACTCCAGGGCGGCATTGTTGGCTTTGCATATTTTATGATCGTCATCGATAACCAGCATAAGCCCCGGCGTACCATGATAGATGGCTAAAAGCTCTGCCTCGCTTTTTGCCAGGGAGAGGGTGCTTTGCCTGTATTCAGTGATATCCGTACAGACCATCTCAATAAAGGCGTCTTTTGGGTAAAGCCTGGCAGAGAAACGGATCCAAAATTTTTGACCGTTACAACGGGTAAATTCTGTTTCAAGCCCCTCGATCCGCCCATGACACTTTAAATGGTCAATGGTTGTCTTTCTGAAATCAGGGTCAACGTGGTGGTTGGGCATAAAGCACTTTTCGAGACACTCTTCCGGGGATTCGTAACCGAGCATTTCGGCCACCATCTTATTGCATTCCAAGACTTTTCCGTCGTTGATTCTACTTCGGAGAATGCCCACCTGGGCATTATTGTAAAGAGAATGATAATTCTCACGGCTCATTTTCAGCTCATCGTTGGCCAGAGAAAGGTCGGCTGTTTCCTTGTTAAGCCTGTGGGCTAACAGCAAGGTGCTGGGAAAAAGCAATAAGCAAAGTCCGCTCAGCACCAGAATCGAATACTTGATCCACATTGGAACAATTATACGATCAGAGCCTTGCGCTCCCAGCCAATAAGACAGCTGGCTGTAATAAAAAGACTCTTTATCTTTCTTCCAGCGAATCAGCGTTTCATCGATCTTTTTTAAAACTGCCGTGTGCTGTCCTTTTTTACTGACAAAATAGATGGAAAAAGGAGAAAACTGGATAGAACTGGGGACGAGATCAAATTCCTTGGCGTAGCGTAAACCGAAGTGCTGGGGAGCCACACCAGCGAACACCTCCCCGTTTTTAACTGCGGAAAATACATCCGAAAAATTTTCAAAATCGCGATATTCGAGTTTTACACCCAGATTTTCAGCTGCTTTGATAAAGTTTTGGCCGCTGATATCGTTGCGCATTCTTCCGACGAGTTTCCCGGCCAGGTCAGAGATATTGACATTAATTACCCCCTCTTGGACAAAGACCTGCCCCCACAACTCCAAGGTCGGCTGGGTAGTGTAATCCATCACCCTGGCTCGCTCTTCAGTGTGGCCCGCCGACATGACGAGGTCAATTTCACCGGTTTGAAGACGCTCCAGACCCTCAGCCCAGCTGCCATCAACAAAGGTCAGTTGCCAGCCTTGCTCCTCGGCAATCTTTTTAAAAAGCGAGGGATTCAGACCCTGGGCTTCATTGTCCTGATCAAGATAGTTCATCGGCGCAAAAGGGAAAATACCGACGCGAAGATGTTCCTTTTGGGCAGAAACGGGAACGACCAAGGAAGATGGCATCGTAAAAACTCAGGCGGCCAATTTCAGGATCGATCGGTCGCAACACTGAAATTTTCCTGCCCAACTGTCAAGGCGGGTCAGGAAAACG
>CAZKQY010000297.1:0-3700 GCA_964555005.1 uncultured Syntrophotalea sp.
CACAATCACCAGCAGACTGGCCGAGGTGACCGCCGAAGACACCACCACCTGCTTAACCTCCCGCAGACGCATATCCTTGTGAATAACGATCTCGACGAAAAAGGCATAAAAACAAGCCACCACCGCCGCCTCATTAGCGGTAAACAGCCCGGAATAGATCCCGCCGAAGATCAGTATCGGCAGCAGCAATGCCCAGATGCTCTCCCGCAACACCGCCAGCAATTCCCGCAGCGACACCCTTTCCGAGACGCGGGTGTTGCGGCGCCGGCAAAAGAACCAGGCATACAGGGACATCGCGGCCATGATCAGCAAACCGGGCACGAAGCCGGTTAAAAACAGCGCCTCTAACGAATCGTTGGAGATCATCGAATAGAGAATCATGGAGATCGAGGGTGGAATGACGACCCCCAGCACCGGGGCGGTGGTCATAATACCGACGCTGAAGGAATGGTCGTAGTCGTGCTCGATAAGAGCCGGAATCATGAAACCGCCGATGGCCACCACCGTGGCGACGGTGGAGCCTGAGATCGCACCGAAAAAACCGCAAGCCAGAACCCCGGCCATAGCCAACCCACCGGGCAAAAAACCCACCAGGGCATTAGCGGTTTTGATGAGTTTTGAAACGATGCTGCCCGTGGTCATGATATTGCCGCAGAGGACAAAGAAGAGCACCACGATAAGGGCAAATTTGTCCATGCTGCGATACAGCACCTCGATCACAATCTGCGGATCGATACCGGCCAGGCTCAAGCCGACCAGGCCCGTAAAAAACAGCGCCATGAACACCGGAACGGTGGTTGCCAGCGCGCCGACCAGCAGGGCAAAAACAATTAAATAACTGATATCCATATAAAGGTACTATCCCTGCAAATTTAAAAAGTCCGCGCCATTAGATTTATTCAGCTGGCAGGCCGCGCCAGTCCTCAATCAATACCAGCAAAGTGCGCAACAGGAGCATCACCCCCATCAGGGGCAGCACCGCATAAAAAAGCCACTCGGGAATTTCCAGCGTGGAGGTGCGGGCAAAGGGGTCGTTCCAGGCCGATACGGTCATGGACCAGCCAAAGCGCACCATAAACACGGCAAAAACCAGCACCGCCAGATGGCTGAAGGCCGTCAGCGGCTTCTTCAGCCCCTTCACCATCTGCGGCAACGCATCGATGCGAATCAGCGCCCGCTTGCGCACCGCCGCACTACAGCCGACATAGGTGGTAAAAAAGATGACCTTTTTTACCACCTCATCGGACCAATAGAGACTGATCGGCGTAAACTTGCGCAACACGACATTGGCCATGGCCACCAACAAGGCTATCGCTACGGCGATAAAAAGGGACCAGTCTTCGATGAAGCCAAGAGACCGGTCCACGTTTTTAAGCAATTTCTGCATCATTTCAGATCTTTCCGCTCACTTCAGTTGCCGAGGCGCTGCTGTACCTTCTGCAAATACTCAACGCCGATCTTTTCACCCCAGGCTTGGTAGACCGGAGCACTCCGCTCGATTAGTTGCTGCCGGTCAGCCTCGGTTAAATCAATAAACTCAACCCCTTTGGCCTCAGCGGCGGCGGTCTGCTCCTCTTGCTGCTGACGGGTGCGGGCGCGACTGGCGGCGCTCTCTTCAGCGATGACCTCCATCAGGACCTGTTGCAGATCAGCCGGCAGACGCTCGAACCAGGCTTTGTTCATCAGGTGAATAAACAGCCCCTGAGCGTAGTCGATCCGGGTCATATAGCGGGCCACTTCAAACTTGCGGGTCAGGTTGCAGACGATGGGAGTGTGATCAAGGCCGTCGATAACCCCGGTCTGCAGCGCCAGGGGAACATCCCCCCAGGGCATAACGGTAAATTTCAAGCCCCAATTCTTGTAGATATCGGCATTAACCGGCGCCTGAGCGATGCGGAAGTTGACCTTGCGGGCATCCTCCAGATTGCGCACCGGCTCCTTAGTCGCCCAGCCGTAAGAACCGTAACCGGTCACGTCAACGACCTTCAATCCCTGGCCCAGGGCACTATTGGCGAATTCACCGAACAGTTCCGGGTCGTTACGGAAGGTATCCAATTTATCGAAATTATCGACGACGAAGGGCAGGTTGACGATACCCAGGGTGTCAGCCACGTTGGCCGCCGCCACCGAGGAGCAGAGCATACCCTGGATAGCGCCGAGCTTAAGCTTGCTGAGCACCGCCTTTTCTTGACCCAGCTGAGACAGAGGCCGAAAATCGACATACAGCCGACCGCCGGAACGCTCCCAGACCTCGTCCCGAAGGCGATAACCGAAGGACACCCCTTCAATCGCCGGATGGGAAACATTGGACAACAGATAAGTATATTCAGCACCGCTCGGATCGAAACCGGGCTGCCAGGCTGCCAGGGGATCCTGCTTAGCCGCCTTTTCAGCCGCAGCGGGTTGGGCCGGATTCGGCGCGGTCTCTTCGCTTTTCTTCTCGCCGGGACATCCGACCAAAGCTGCAACCAGTAGCAGCCCACCCAACAACACGCTCAATCGTTTCATTATCTGCTCCCCCTATTCAATGTATTAACCGAGGATCGGCAAGAATCGAACTGCCCATCTTCGCAAATATTAAATCCTCATAAACTCAACAGCTTAGAACTATCGCAGGAGAATAACGGCGGACCGGTCGCCGGTCAAGGCTTTAGTTTAGAAAGGCGTCCGCCCGACACGCCGCGCTTAGCGGTCAGCCAGGGCACTCCGCACCCGCTGTAGATAGTTCGCTCCAATTTTTTCTGTCCAACTGGCGTAAACCGGCTCCGACAGTTCGACGAGTTGCTGCCGATCGGCGGCAGCAAGCTCAAAAATCTGCACACCGCGATTTTGTGCGGCGGCGAGTTCCCGCTCCTGTTGCTCCCGGGTCAGAGTCCGCGCCTTGGCGCTCTCTTCTTCGATGGTCTGCAACAGGATCTCCTGCAAATCGGCCGGCAGACCATCGAGCCAACGCTTGTTAAGCAGATGGATATACAGTCCCTGGGCATAATCGAGCCGGGTGAAATTATTTGCATAGTTGAACTTTTTTGTAATGCTGCAGACGATGGGAGTATGGTCGAGGCCGGTGACAACACCGGTCTGCAGAGCCTGAGGCACATCAGGCCAGGGCATGACGGTAAACTTAAGACCCCAGGCCTTGTAGCTGTCGATATTGACCGGAGCCTGGGCTACCCGAAAATTAACTCGGCGGGCTTCCTCCAGAGTGCGAACCGGCTCCTTGGTGGCCCAGCCATAGGCGCCATAGCCGGTGAAATCCACCGCCAGAATATCCTGCTCCACGGCGGCCTGCCGAAAATCATCGAACAGTTCCGGGCTACGGCGAAAGGTTTCGAGCTTTTCAAAGCTGTCGATCACAAAGGGCAGATTCACCACGCCCAGCTTGTCGGCCACGTTAACAGCTGCCACCGAGGAACAGAGCATACCCTGCACGGCGCCGAGCTTGAGCTTTTTGATTACATCCTTTTCCCCCCCGAGCTGAGCCATGGGACGAAAATCAACATACAGCCGCCCTCCGGAGCGCTGCCAGACCTTATCGCGAATATGATAACCGACCGCTATCCCCTCGATAGCAGGATGATCGACATTGGACAGGATATAAGTATATTCAGCCCCCGCCGGGTCAAAAGAAGGCTGCCAGGTCGCCAAGGGATCCGTTACCGTCTCCTTCGCCACAGGCTGCACTTCTTGGGAGGCAGCAGGA
>CAZKQY010000298.1:0-4485 GCA_964555005.1 uncultured Syntrophotalea sp.
TTTTCCTGACCCGCCTTGACAGTTGGGCAGGAAAATTTCAGTGTTGCGACCGATCGATCCTGAAATTGGCCGCCTGAGTTTTTACGATGCCATCAACAATACGACGACAAAAACGAAACGAAGTATGTAATAGGCGCGATGTTGGATATGGAATTCTTAAAATAATTGACATACCATTCTGGATGGATATTCTCACTGACGCTTTCACACTTCCTCGCCTGAACTAGTATCCCCTCTGTAAACACCTTTAAGAGTATTCTTGTCTATCAGCAAGAGATCCGAGTATGTTGTGTGCCCCGTTGATGGCATCTTGAAAGTTCCCTTTAACCTTTTCCCATCCCATTCCACATTTAAGATTACGAATTTTTCTCCATCACCGCTATCCCAGAGTTTTTCCTGCTAATTAATTCCGGATAGAATTAACGACATTGCCAACTGGGTTAATTTAACCTTATCTTCAACGTTCTGCGTAATATTTTTCAAGGCGATTTAGCGCATGATAAATGCCAACCCTTGAAAAAGACAGATCGGCTAAATATCGAATCTCCACCATTTTCTGTGCCTGCTCAAAGCTGGCAAAGTCACCAGAAGTTATAGCGGTAAAAATGATGTCAGAATCTTTCATTTGGTTTTTGGATATTTCGTCATACATCTTAAATCTCCATTGACTTCATTCAAAAAGATAACAGGTACATCAGGGCTCTTTTCACTCGCCGGTCCGATACGTCATGACGGTTTCTGTTTGCAAACTATTTTATTTTACTTCCCGATGCAGAGACGTTGCATACAACGTCTCTGCATATGCTCATCGTCAAAACGCTAATCACATCCAATTAAAGTTTTCCCGATTCATCCAAAAACTGAATGACTCTCAAAGATTCCGCCGCTCCTGTCGTGCCCCTTATGCTACACACAACTGCAATGGTCTCAAAAATTTCTTCTTTGGTCGCCCCCGAGGCCAATGCAGCCTCGGCCTGACCCAAAACACAGTTGCGGCACCCGGTGCTGAGGGCGATGGCCATGGCCATAAGATATTTAGTTTTTCTGTCTATGGCGCCGTCCTTATATGCTTCATCCATCATGGCGCCGATTTGTCTGCCCATATCCGGCATAAGACCCATCAAACGCTTAAGCTGTTTTTTCCGATTATTGTTCAACTCCGTTTGATTTTCAGACATAGTTTCTCTCCTTTTGATTAGGAAAAGCGTTCACCCCAGCGGGAAAACGAAAGCAGCACATCGGGATACCGAAGAGTTCAAAATCTTCATTAACTTGTCTCAAGCAGAGGTCATTACAATTCCTGCAATGCGAGAAAACCCCGCCTAACGATCCCGAGAAAATTTGCCTGTTTCAGAACTAGTGCCCCATGTGGTTTATCGCGTCGATGCAGGCATAGCCAAGCTGCACCGAAAAGACGAAACGAAGACATTAATCAAAAGGGCCTAAATAGGCTGATACGATTAACCAAACAGCCCATTAGTGACTTGCGAGAGACCACCAAATGGCTCGATAATGCTTACTAAACCCAACCTGCTCAATCCATAGTTTCATATAGGCAAGGACAAGCATTCGAAAATTTGACACTTAGTACCACTTTGCACTTTTCGGCGGTTTTGTCGAAGGCATCTGAGAGCGCCTGGAAAACGAGTTCGCTTTCCCCGGCTACTATCGTGCTCATGGGGCCCACTTTAACAACCAGCCCAGTATTTTTTAAGGCATTCAAGAAACTGTCGAGATATGGCAAAATATGTGACTCTTTGAGTGGGTACAGACTTAATTCCGCTTGAATTTTCATAGGTCGATCCTTACCGCGATAAATGCCCCGTGAATAAACCTGAGTCGTGTCTCCAGCCGGTCGAGCCAGATTCCCTTCACACCCAACATTACTGGAAATGGAAAGGCACAAACTACCGACTGGACCCTTCCATATCTCGACCAAGCCGCCTTTATCTCTTGGAGAGTAAAAAAACGTGCTTTTGCATAGAGAGAATCGCTTTTATTCCTGCGTTTTCGATTGATTTTGGCGGTTGGGTTAAGCAATCCGAGGTAAATTGTCCCTCCCGGACTCTTAGTACAGCGAACCATCTCCTGAATGACTTTGGCCGGCTCTCTCATAAATTCAAGGGAAGTAATAGCAGCCGAGGCTGAAAAGCTATTATCCGCAAAAGGCAATTCATGGGCGTCGACTTCCTGGAAGGTCGCAGCGGGAATATTTTTTAACCGGGCAGCGTCCACCATTTCCGATGAGATGTCCACCCCCGTTACGGAAAAGCCCAAGCGGCTAAAGAAGCTGCTCCACCATCCGGTGCCACAGCCGATCTCCAGTAATTCATTCCCTGGCGGGACCGTACCGATCAAATCGAGGTAAGTCCGTTTTTCAAAAAGATCGTAAATCTTTCCCTTCCCCGTTTGATACCAACAGTCGTATCGGTCGGCCAAACCACCAAAGTCGTGTCGGGATGACAAAACATCTCCTGAATACATTTATCCCCCTTGTCGTGTTTGCTGTCCCAGCGGGAGCAACTTATTAAAATATATCTCAAATAAAGCATGTTGGCAGATTTCATTTAAAAAAAGGGCTATCAACGTCCCACCAACTCCGGCATCAACCGAAGATCGATCTATTGACCACATTAAGAGAACCGCCAGCAGTGTGTCTGAAAAATAGAGTTCAAAAAAATCCCCTGTTCATTAAAGAAAGGGGCTTCGTGTTTCAAAAGGGGTGTAGTTCGTGGCGTAGTTTCGGAGTTAATTGCAGCCTAAGACTTGGGTTTTAATCCATACTGAATAGCGATCTTCCGTATTGATTGTCGCTGGTAGACCAGATAGCAATACTACTTCGTCCGGTGCTGACTTCCAAAACTAAACATCGGTCAGTAAGAGTTGTCCGCAGCATTGCACGAACGACGTCAAAGGGTTAATTGTCCCAAAGCATGTTTGACGCATTATTCGACAGTAAGGGGAACACTTCTCTGGATATTTCTACAAGCCTGACACATACCAGATCTTTCAAAAATAGAAGAGACTCCCCCGGTTTTGCATGCTCTCCATCGTCGGCGAAGTTCTCATGAGATTGTCGTCTCTGTCGCTACAGGTTATTTTTAAGCTGATCCAGCGCATAGATCAGTGCTTTTTTGTGGGCGTCAATCCGTCGTCTAAGGGGCCAGGCGGTAGGTGTTTCGGTTGTGATCGAATGCCGCGTGTAGTTTTTTTTGAACATATACCAATCCAGCGTGCCGTTGAATTCGGGCAACGTCGGGTAATCGGGAGCGTTGGGAGAAATGGCTGCGATCAGTCCGTTGCGGCATTCGGCGCCGTAGACCGACTGGCGCTTTGTGATGCAATAGCCTGCGGTATGGAGGGCTTTCAGAATCACCGGGCCGAGAACCGGCTGCCCGCTGGGGGTGGTTTCGTACAGATAGAATCCGGCTGGAATGTTCTCGACGGAAAAAGCCTTGCCCCGCGGCATATAAGTGTCGGTTTCATGCAAGTCGATCGCCAGGCGATAGGGACCAGAAAACTGCTGAAGCAAATCCTTGAGAGCCGAGATTTCCGGCAACCCGGCACCATTGTCGAAGGATCGATTCAGATCAGCTGCATGAGAGCCGTAACGCACTCCGCGGATGAAGCCATACGGATTGAGGCAGGGCAGGACCAAAAATGAAAAATGATCCATATACCTGGCGATATCCCGGTTCAAAAATTCCAGGAGGGCGTAAACCCCGGCCGGTTCTTCGCCGTGAATACCGGCCGAGAGAATGATGCAAGGAAGATCGCCGGAGTGATTGCTGGTTAAGACTGCGTATATGGAATAAGCACCTGCATCAGTCGTGACCCGACCGGCCTTAATCAGGCGATGCCCGGATGCATATTTTTTAAGGGGCTGGACGACCTCGCGAGTAAAAGACCGTTTGACGGTGGCACGCTTTTTGGCCACCAGGTCGATAAGGCCCTTGATCCATAGCCAATTGACTCGACAGGCCTCATCGATCGGCGTTTTGCCGGTGGTTTCAGCCGTTACCGAATACTTCACCCCGAGGCGGTAAAGCAGGTCACCGAAGGTTCCGTCGTGCCGGACGATGAAGCCCTCCTTGTCGGTCCGCATGCCGCTGTTTTGGCCGGCGCTGATCATTTTATGGGCCAGTACCGGCACGGTTTTGTTAATAGTTTCAACGATCCGGCTGTAAACCGAGAGATCACCGAAAGCGTAGTGGTAGGCGGCGGCCTGGTCAATCCTGGAAATGGTATCCTGATGCAGGTCGAGGGCCGCGACGATGTTTTCCAGAGGATCCCGTCGCAGCAGCTGGTGCATGAGAAGCGTTTCGGCCGGCAGGTTCAGGTTCAGCCGGCTGTCGGACGACAAGTACCACCGCTTGATTTTAACACCACGGCGAATGTCATCCACCATTTCCCCATTTTCAAGCTCGTAGCGAACGAAATCGTTGTTAAAATCAGATTTCTCGTCCTCATCGGTGTTGTAGCGCT
>CAZKQY010000299.1:0-3700 GCA_964555005.1 uncultured Syntrophotalea sp.
TCCAATATATTCTTCTTGAATTCGGGTAACTCATCGAGGAATAGTACGCCGTTGTGCGCTAAGGAGACTTCGCCCGGTTTGGGTACCGTGCCACCGCCGATCAGGCCGGCGTCTGATATGCTGTGGTGGGGGCTGCGAAAGGGTCGAGTGCAGACCAAGGCGTCTTGCCGGGGCAGCAAGCCGACTATGGAATGGATTTTGGTGGTGACCAGCGCTTCGTCGAAGCAAAGGGCGGGTAGAATGCTTGGTAGCCGCCGGGCGAGCATGGTCTTGCCGCTGCCTGGTGGACCGACCATCAGCAGGTTATGGCCGCCGCTGGCGGCGACCTCGAGGGCTCGCTTGACATGCCCCTGGCCACGGACTTCGGCGAAATCCACCGGATGCAGGGACGATTGGACAAACAGTTCGTCCCTGTTTATTGAACAGGGTTCCAGGGTTACTTCGTTGTTGAGAAAGTCGACCAGTTGGCCGAGGTCGGAGACGCCATAGACCGGCAGGTCCTCGGCGATGGCCCCCTCGCGGGCATTGTCTACAGGCAGGATCAGGGCTGTGGCCCCCCATTGGCGGGCTGCAACGGCCATCGGCAAGGCGCCACGTACCGGCTTGATCAGGCCGTCGAGGCTTAGTTCGCCCATAAAGGCATACCGGCGGGGCTGATGATTTTTGATTACTCCGGTGGCGGCGAGAATACCGATGGCCATGGGTAAATCAAAAGCGGTACCATCCTTTTTGATGTCAGCCGGCGCCAGATTGATGGTGATGCGCCGCACCGGAAAGTCGTAGCCCGAGTTTTTGATGGCCGACTTGACCCGGTCCTTGCTTTCTTTGACAGCTCCTTCGGCGAGGCCGACGGTGGCGAACTGGGGCAGGCCCTGGGCGATATCGACTTCAACTTCTACCGGATAGGCGTCGATACCGATCAGGGCTCCGGACAATACTTTGGCCAGCATGGTTTCTCCTGATGCGGCGGCGTTGTCCCTCAAACTTCTTGCCGCCAGTTAAACTTCGTCGAGATATTTTTCAGTGGCGATAGCGGCCACAGCGCCGTCGCCGACTGCAGTTGCGATCTGCTTAAGGAGTTTGCTGCGAACATCACCGGCTGCAAAGACGCCGGGCATAGAGGTACGGCATTCCGTATCTGTGAGGATGTAACCCTCGTCGTTGAGCTGCAATACTTCTGCCAGGAAACGGGCTTTGGGAATGACACCGATGGCGAAGAAAACTCCTTCAACCGCCAGGGAGCTTTTTTCGCCGGTTCGTTTGTTGGCAAGCCGCAGTTCGTTGACTCCGCGCTGGTCAGCTAGAACTTCTTCCGGGACCGTATCCCAGAGGACCTCTATTTTAGCGTTGGCCAGCACCCGCTCTTGCAGGGTTTTGGTAGCTCGCAACTGGTCGCGGCGGTGAATCAGATAAACTTTGCTGGCAAAGCGGGTTAAGAATAATGCTTCTTCAGCGGCCGTGTCACCGCCACCAATCACCGCTATTGGTACATCGCGAAAGAAGGCGCCATCGCAGGTGGCACAATAAGAGACGCCTCGGCCGGTGAGTTTCTCCTCGCCGGGGATGCCAAGCTTGCGGGGTTCCGCACCGGTAGTGATAATGACCGCTTTGGCGCGCAATTCTTTGCCGTCGACGGTAACCACCTTGTGGTCTCCGGCGTCGACCAGTTTCTGCGCTTCACCAGTGCTAATCTGCAGGCCAAATTCCTGGCAGTGTTTATGGAAGCGCTCTGCCAAGACCGGTCCGTCGATTCCTCCGGGAAAGCCGGGGTAGTTTTCTACCTTGGTGGTGGTCATGATTTGGCCGCCTATCATCATCTGCTCTACTAGCAGGGTATTCAGTTTGGCGCGGGAAGTATAGAGACCAGCGGTCAGACCGGCCGGGCCGCCGCCGATGATGATCACGTCGTAAAGCAGATCGTCCATGATAGAAACTCCTTTTGTCGTCTTTGCGGAACGGGATGTTTATAACACAAATAGTATTAGTTGTGAATAATGAATTTGGGTTCAGTTTTAGGTATAGAGGGCTCCCTCTTGTTTGGGACTGCCGGTTGCTTTATGATAGGCTCGTTCTTTTACCATATTCATAGGCAAGCGGCCAACAGGGTTATCGAATGACTAAAAAATCTCGTAAAATACCGGTAAAATCGTCTATGAGACGCCAGCTGGGGCGTTTCTTGTTGTGGCTCGTGCTTTTCGCGCTCCTGCTGGTTGTTGTCGACCAAGCTGTGCTACGCCTAAGCCCTGAGGGACCGTTGCTGGGCGAACTGCAGGATTGTTATTTAGATCTGCGCAGTCGCCTGCTTGTTCCCTCCAGGCCGGATGTCATTGAAGAGCTTCTCGATCAGCCGGAAGCTCGCTCCCAAAGTTATTTTTATGCTGACCACCAAGGCGAGTTACATTTCGTCGATAGCTTACAACAGGTACCGGCTCCCTATCGCCAGGAAGCTCAGGTGCTGGTTGAATAGCCAGACGCCTGTTGAACTTAACGGACCGAAACAAAAAATCGACTGTTCACGGCAAGCCTTTTGGGCCATGGTAATTAGCGAAGGGTGCCGTAGATCTCCGGGCGCCGATCGTGCCATGCCGGGATTTCTTCGCGATAAGCGGCCATGTCGGCAAAGTTGAGTAGTGCTGATGGCTCGGCTATGTCCTGCCCCCCCTCGGCCAGGAATTCTCCCCTTGGCGAAACGATCAGACTCATACCGAAAAAATGCAGATTACCTAGTTGGCCGCAGTTGTTGGCGGCGACGAGAAAATACTGGTTTTCAATCGCTCGGGCGCGAATCAGGGTGCGCCAGTGTAATTGGCGGGGGCTCGGCCATTGTGCGGGCAGACAGACCAGTTCTGCTCCATCCAGGGCAAGTTTGCGAAACATCTCGGGAAAGCGCAGGTCGTAACAAATAGCTATTCCGAGACGGCCAACAGAAGTTGCTACAACCAGGGTTTTGTCGCCCGAGGTCAAATAGCGGTCTTCTTTCATTGGTGAAAAAAGGTGCAGTTTGCGATAACGACCGAGTTCTCGCCCCCGATCGTGAACGAAGGCGGTGTTGTAAAGGGAGCCCTGGTCCTTTTCCGGCAGACTGCCGACGATCACCAGATCGAGACGCGCTGCTAATTCGGCGAGTTCGGCAGCGACTCGTGGTGTCTCATCGGCCAATTCGTACAGGCGTTTGTAGTCGTAACCGCTGCTCCACATTTCTGGCAGTACGGCCAACCTCACTCCTTGACCATGGGCTCGTTGCAAGGCTTTGCATGCTTGCTGCAGATTGGCATCGATATCTCCGGTAATGATGGGGAATTGAATGGCGGCAGCGCAGACCCTGGTCTTCATGGGAAACCTTTTTAATAGGGGTGGAACATAAACTGGGTAAGGTCTGTTTGGCACCCGTTTGTGATAGTTGTCTTCTAATAAAATCAAATTGCTGAAGATATCGCTGGTTATCAGATTTGCCTTTAAGGGAATAAGCCCTTTACACAGCCATTTATTCCCCGGTGGTCAAGTAACACCAAGCCCGATTATAGACCAGAGCTTTGGACAGGGCAAGTCGGCTCCTGAGAAGGGCTTTTAATTCAAAGTGAAGCAATTTCGCCGGGCAGATACCCCTGATCCACCAGCAAAAAAATAGAAAAACCTCGTTGTCCCAGCAAAGCCGGGAAGATAGAATGCGGTTGCGGACCAACAAACTATCACCAACGAG
>CAZKQY010000300.1:0-8942 GCA_964555005.1 uncultured Syntrophotalea sp.
ATTGTTTGAGGGCAAGTCACCTCAATTTATGCTGCCTCAATAGTTGCTATCCGCCCCCAATCCAAATGTGTGGTTTGAGAGGTGCTGAATAGTTACGAAGTTGTTTCGGTTACTGGTTTTGCAGAAGTTTGTGGCGGAATCAGTCATTCGTCTGACGGCTCTGGTGCAATTGGAGGATGATGAGGGGGCGAGTCGGTTGGTTTTTCTTGGTCCTGCCGCGGGTGGGTTACGGCTGACCTTTGACGGTGAAGAAATTATGGTGATTACCCCGGCCTCACCCTTGGGGCGGGAGTTGATTGGTAAACGGTGCGGCGATCAGATTACAATTAAAGTCGGTGCTGTTCGGGCCTATGAGATTGTCTCCGTCTGGTGAAACTCGGTGCCCATCACCCATAAATATAATCCTACCAAGATCATGGTTTTTAACCTTATAATAATGATTTAAAATTGTATATATTTAGCTACTTAAATGTTTTTCAAGTCAATTTGGTAATTTTTTCGAATTGGAATCATGTCTGCGGTTACCGATGGTAAATACGCATTCATCGAAAGGTTGTGTATGGTTTCAGTGCCATTTTCTGAGGCACGTCCTTTTTACTGAAGCAGTTCTTTTTTTTTCAGGGGAGATTGCAATCATATTTTTAGTGGGATGAAAAATTTGAAACCGGGCTTTCCAACGTTGATCGTCAGCGTTTTCTTTAGCATATAACCATTGATGCGAGAACAAACGCTCTGGGTTTGGGAGGATCCGGGTTTTAATTATTTGTCTAAATACCGACAGGGAAGGCTCGCTGCCTGTTGCAAATCAAATACATACAAAAATTGCTGTATTGGCGGTTAAGATCGATGGTGGTTTTTGGTATGCCAGGCGGTCGAAGTATCATTGGGCTTGGTTTAATTTATTTCTGGAATGTTTTAACGGGTCCTCGCAGGGCAAGGAGTGTGACGTGAAACGACTGTTAACCTGGCGCTTATTAATTGGGATGTTTCTTCTGTTTTTGTCGGTGGTTTTCTATGGAATGCACTATTTTTTATTTCAAGATGCGCACCATATTTTCATTTTTTTGATCGGCGATGTGGCTTTTGTTTTTATTGAAGTTTTGCTTGTTACCATGATTATCCATCATTTGCTTAACGAGTGGGACAAGCGATCAAAGCTGCAGAAGTTGAATATGGTGATCGAAACGTTCTTCAGCGAATTCGGCAAACTGTTACTGGCGTATCTTTCAAGTGCCGACACGATGCTTTCATCGGTTCGTAACGCTCTTGTCATGGACTGCAATGAACAGAAACCGGATTTCAAAGCGGCGCGCAACGCCGTGGCGGGATACTGCGGTAACATTGATATGAAACAGGTAGATCTGGGTCGGCTCGATATGTTTCTCCGCGCCCGTCGCGGTTTTTTGGTCTCGCTTCTTCAAAACCCGACTCTGCTTGAGCACGAGAGTTTTACGGAATCGCTCATGGCCGTTTTTCACGTCACCGAAGAGCTGGCTGCCCGGGACCTGACGGATCTCTCCCCGGCGGATAGGGACCATACAAAAAAAGATCTCGAGCGAGCCTATGGACGAACGGTTCAGCAGTGGGTGGCCTATATGGAGTACATTCACAAACACTACCCATATTTTTTCTTGTTTGCGATGCGCACGAATCCTTTTGATGCCGATGCCACCGGGTTTGAGCGATGGAGCGGCAAAGTTCACGGCGAGATTCCGTCCCAGACAGATAAGGGAATGGCTACCGATCGCGGGTAGGTAAGGTAGCGGTCGGTCGGAGGCAAACGTTTGGCTGAGACTTTGGGACTGGCCTTCAAAGCGGCATGGACATTAGAAATGACGCAAGACGAATGAAGTGAAAAGGCTCCCCATGATTTGGGGAGCCTTTTTTAACGTGTATGTGGAAACGGGAAAACTCAGCCTTGCTTTTGCCACACTGAATCGGCGGGGAACAGGTGACTGCCGGTGGCGATGTCGAGGGGCGCGGCCAGCCAATCTTTGGTGACTTCCAGCCAGGTTTGGAAGTGCGGGGTTTCCTTGTGCACATCAAAGGCTTGCTCGCTGGTGTAGACCTCGTAGAGGTGCAGTTTGTTGGGATCAGCGTGGTCTTCAACGACGTTGAATAACAGGCAGTCGGGTTCGTTGTTTACTGAACCGCGACCGTCTGCCAGCATGGCCTCGATGAATTCCTCGCGATGTTCCGGTTTGATCTGTACCTTGACGATGACAGCAAACATACGTTCCTCCTGTGGTGGGTGGAAAGAGGATCAATGGCCTTCGACTATGCCGGCCATGATCTGTTAATGAAAAGTATTAAAACAGTCAGGTGGTGATGTCAAGGGGGCTGTTGTTTTTAATGTGGATTTAGGGTGTCAGTGTCTTGATATAATCGCAAGCATCGTTCAGAAAATGTCTGAAGTCGGTTTCGAGTTGCAGGTAGTGATGCTTTAGTTCGATCAGGCCATTGCCGAGGATGTTGCTGCGGCTTAAGCGTTTCGCCAGGCGCTGCAGAACCTTGTCTACAGTATCCAGGTGGCGGGTGGCTACCAGCCAGTCGGCTGCTATCATGCGCGGCGCAGCCTGCTGTAGAGCCGGCGGAAGCAGGGAGTGATGTTTCTCCAGTAGCTGGTAGATTTTAGCGGCGAATTGCTCCAGGGGGGAATCGGAAAAGTCAGCCCAGTGGACGGCTAAAAAATGGTCGTAGGCGACATCGACCAGGATGCCCCGGCAATGGCGCAGGGCCGGATCGAGGCGCCGCTTGCTACGTTGGAAATGAGGGTTGGTTTCAGCGAAGCGGTCGATCTTGCGGTGTAGCTGCAGGCCCCAGCGAATTTCCGACGGATATTGCTGTTCAAGGCGGCCCTTGACGTAGTCGCCCATCAGGGCGCCAAGGCGGCAGCCGTCGGTGGAATCGGACAGAAACAGGTGGACCAGATGATTCAAGACATGGGGCCTGTCAATTGTTGGCAGTTTCAAGCTGTGTTTGTAGTTCGGCAACTGCGAGTTGGGTGGATGGGGGAGCGACCGCATCCAGCTGAGCGATGAAGGGGACGATGCTGGTCTTGAATGCCGCTATGTGTTCGGAGGAAACGGGGGCGACCGAAGGGGTTTTGACCTTCAGCGGGTTAACCGTGCGGCCGTTTTTATACATGCGGAAATCAAGATGCGGTCCGGTGGAGCGGCCGGTGGTGCCGACGTAGCCGATGATCTGTCCCTGGCTCACCTTTTTGCCGACCTTGATGCCCCGCCCGAAGCGGCTCATGTGGTTGTAGAGGGTTTCCCAGCTGCCGGGGTGGCGGATTTTGACGTAATTGCCGTTAAAGCGGTTGTAGGCCGCTTTGGTGACCACACCGTCGCCGACGGTCTTGATCGGAGTACCGGTGGGGGCGGCGTAGTCAATGGCCGGATGGGGCTTGTAGGTCTTGGTTATCGGGTGCAGGCGGCGCATGGTGTAACCCGAAGAGATGCGGGAGAAGGACAGCGGTGCCTTGAGAAAGGCCTTGCGCAGACTCATGCCGTTTTCGTCGAAATAGGCGGCGCCGCGCTCGCCGTCCTTAAACAGAAAGCCGCGATAAGTTTCACCGCAGTTGGTAAAACTGGCGGCAAGAATCCGCCCGTATCCGGCTTGCTTGCCCTCGCGAAAACGTTTTTCGACCAGCACTTGAAAGCTGTCACCGCTCTGAATGTCACGGATGAAGTCAATGTCCCAGGCAAAAATGTCAGCCAGGTTAAGGGCCAAGGTTTCGTTTTCGCCGCTGTTGATCACCGCGCCGAACAGGCTGCTGGTGATGGTGCCGTTAATGACCTGTTGTTTAACGATATAGGGAATGGCGGTTCGAGAGATATTGAACCCCTCTTCGCTTTGCAAAACGATCAATTGTTCTTCGTTGTCGATGTCGTATTCAAAGCGTTCAAAGGCCCCATTTAACAGAGCCAGACGATAGTCTTTTCCGGCACAGAGTTTGGATAAGGGGAAAACATCCTTGCACTGTTGATTGAGAGTGTAAAGTTGTTGTGGGGTAAAGATATGGCCGAGCAGGGAGGTGATGGTTTCGCCCGGTTGTACGGCACCTTGAATAAGTTCCCGTTGCACCTCGGGTACTGCGACTGTCTCTGCCATGGTCTTGGCGTCAGCTTTGGTGATTTGTCCGGTTGGCTGGTGGTTGAATAATAAAAACAGTCCTCCGAGCACCAACAGCAACAGCAGAGGAAGCAGAAGACGAAGAGGGGAACGGTTCCGTTGCACCAGGGAGGTGCGAGGCGGATTGAAATCATTATTCATTGTGACAGTTCCTGATTAAATGCTATGGGCATTAGTAGCTCACCAACCTGTTTGTCATTATATTGATCTTAAATCCGCTTAGTCTAGCAATTTTCCCCATCTTTTGTCCAGTGTCTGACTTTGGCGACAGAAGTTTAAGGGCGTATTAGTTCTTTGCTTTATTGACAGAGCTGCTCATTGCCAAATTTCGCCAAATACTTTATCTTTGGTGCAAGCGTTAACGGTAGTTTATTGCCCTTGCGGGTGTTAGTTTGTCCCTTTGGTAAAAAACCGCTGACAGTTATTTCATTCTTTATTTAGTCATTCTATAGGCTTTTGTGAACGCATCTTTTATGCCAAGACAGGATTAAGAAAATGGTTAATCGACAACGTATCGCCGAGGAATTCAATCGTCTGGCCAGTATCTCCAGCCCGGCTTTTAGCGAGGGGGAAATCTCACGCTATCTGGTCCGGCGTCTTCAGGAGCTCGGCGCAACGGTGGTGATGGATGATGCAGGGGAGAAAATCGGTAGCCAGAGCGGTAACCTGATCGCGACCTTTGCGGCTAATGGAAAAGACAGCGAACCGTTGTTGGTTTCGGTGCATATGGATACCGTTGGTCCGGCCGAAGGGGTTCAGCCGGTGCTGAAGGATGGAGTCTTTACCAGCGCCGGGGAAACTATTCTTGGGGCCGATGACAAGGCCGGTATTACCGAGATTATCGAGGCGTTGGAAGTGATTCGCGAACAGGGTATTCCTCGTGGTCCTATAGAGGTGGTGGCCGCTGTTTGCGAGGAAGTGGGTTTGCTCGGCGTTAAACATTTGGATCGCAACAAGGTCACTTCCCGGCGCGGAGTAGCCCTCGATACCTCGGGGGTTGATGGGGTAATTAATACCGCACCGGGGGCCAATAAAATGCGTTTCGAGGTTATTGGCCGCGAATCTCACGCCGGCATTGCCCCGGAACAGGGCATCTCGGCTATTGCCGTAGCGGCCAAGGGAGTGGCCGCCATGCGTCTGGGCCGCATTGATCATGAAACTACCGCCAATATCGGCACCTTTCATGGCGGCGAGGCGACGAACATTGTTTCTCGCAAGGTGGTGCTGGAAGGGGAGGCGCGCAGCCACGATGAGGCCAAACTGACGGCGCAGACCGACCACATGATCGCCTGTTTGGAGGAAGCGGCCCGGGAAGCTTCTTGTGTCATCGACGGTGAACGGGTTGAAGTGACCATCAACCGGGAGATAATCAGTGACTATCCGCGCATGGCAGTGGCGGCCGATGCGGCCATCGTGAAACTGGCTCAACAGGCCGCGATTAATCTGAAACGCACTCTTGAGGTGCGGGACGGTGGAGGCGGCAGTGACGCCAATATCCTCAACAGCTACGGCATCGAGACGGTTATTCTCGGCACCGGTATGTGCAAGGTTCATTCGGTGGATGAGTCAGTTAGCGTGGCGGATATGGCGCGGGTTGCGGAATTGCTGGTGGAGATTATTCGGTTAGCTTAGGAGGTTGCCGCGGTTTGAATGTCATAGGTTCCAAGTTCGCAGGGGATATGAATCGTTGCTCGATGTGAGCAATTGTTACCCCGTATCGAACCCTTGGCCTTCTGAATAAATGAAATTTCCTATCCCCCCCACGTGTAGCAGGTACCATTCCCGCTCATTTTCGAGACGCAGAGCTGGCTGGCCGATGGACTCTCTACCGGTCCTGGACCACTCATGGCTCTTTCTCGCGCGACACACTGCACTTAAATGTGTTCGGCGGCTGTCGTCTGTCGGCATATTGCAGGTGACTCGGTTTGATTTTTTCCATGGAGGCTGTTGGATTTACTCTGAGACGAGTGTGAAGTTGTCTGACAGTCAAGTTGATCAAATACCGTTTTTTTTGTTCTGGTTAATTCTTTCAAGCTTCTGAAATTAAATAGATTTTTATCTTTCTCCTGGGCTCTTTGGCCATGCGTCTAGGGATCCCCCATCCCTCAAAATACCCCCCTTTTAGGTACCCTGAAATCCACCTTTGCGCGATGTTTATGGGATTGCTCTATTTGGTATAAAGAGCATGTAAGTAATAAGTCTTTTCGGCTGTTCCCTAGGCAAAATGGATTAAGCATGTTGAAAAATCCTTTTAAGAAGAATAAAGGATGGATGTTTTTAGTATGAATACGTTGCTGCTGTGTTTTTGGTGGTGGCGTTGTGAGCACAGAGTTGGTCGGTTTTTTCGGAGGCTAAGTTAAACACCTGTAACGGGAAGGAGTAAGTTATGATGAAACAAGTTGTAAAAATTAATTCTGCTGTAGCAGAAACCAAACCGACGGCTCGCGTTGAGCGGGTCAAGGAACGGTTTCTGACCCAAACCCCGGAAATCTGTCCAGAGCGGGCTAAACTTATCACTGAATCTTACAAAGAAACCGAAGCACTGCCGATTATTATGCGCCGTGCCAAGGCCTTTGAGAAGATCCTGGCCGGCATGTCAATTTTCATTGAAGATGACGAACTGATTGTCGGTAACCAGTGCAGCAAGCCTCGCTCGACGCCGATTTTCCCTGAATTTTCCACCCAGTGGCTGGTAGAGGAGTTGGATCGTCTGGAAAAGCGCACCGCCGATGTGTTCTTGATTTCCAAAGAAACCAAGGCCATCCTGCGTGACGAGGTTTTCCCCTACTGGGCCGGCAAGACCAACCAGGAATATGCCACTTCGCTGATGACTCCTGAGGCTCTCGCGGCACAGGGCGCTGGCGTGTTCACGGTCGGCAACTACTATTTTAACGGTGTCGGTCATATCTGCGTCGATTATGCCAAGGTGCTCGCTGGCGGTCTTGAAGCGATCATTGCCGAGGCCGAAGAAGCCAAGGCTGGACTGAGTACAGCTGATGCCGCCGACATGCAGAAGCGGCAGTTTCTGGATGCGCTTGTCATCAGCAACCAGGCGGTCATAGCTTTTGCCAACCGTTTTGCCGATGAGGCTGAAGTTCTCGCGTCCAGCGCCGGTGCCGAACGCAAAGCCGAATTGCTGGAAATCGCCCGCATCTGCCGCAAGGTTCCGGCCAAACCGGCCGAGGGCTTTAAAGAAGCGCTGCAGTCTTTCTGGTTCATTCAGTTGGTACTCCAGATTGAGAGTAACGGCCATTCTATTTCGCCCATGCGCATGGATCAGTATCTGTATCCTTATTACGAAGCCGACCAGGGCAAGCTTAGTCCGGAACAGATCCAGGAATTGTGTGACCTGCTGTGGATCAAGATGGCCGGCATCAATAAGGTGCGCGACGAAGGTTCTACTAAAGCTTTTGCCGGCTATCCAATGTTCCAGAACATTATCGTGGGCGGTGTGGATCGCCAAGGCCACGATGCCACCAATGAATTGTCCCTGATCTTGATGCAGGCCACTGCCAATACCTCGCTGTATGCACCTTCCCTGTCGGTGCGTATTCATGAAGGAACGCCCACGGTTTTCTGGAAAAAGGCCGCCGAAGTATCGCGCCTCGGTCTGGGCAGCCCGGCCTGGTATAATGACCGCGTGGTCATCCCCGCGATATTGTCCCGCGGGCTGACTCTGGAAGACGCTCGCGATTATGGCATTATCGGTTGTGTCGAGCCGCAGGTTGGCGGTAAGACCGAGGGCTGGCACGATGCGGCGTTCTTCAGTATGTCCAAGGTCCTGGAATTGGCCCTGAACGACGGTTTTGACCCGCTCGGCAAGAAACAACTTGGCCCGCAGACCGGCACGGTAAGCGACTTCAATAGCTTTGATGACGTGGTGGCTGCCTATCAGAAACAGATGGAGTTCTTCGTCGAACTGTTGTGTCATTCCGACAACGCCGTTGATCTGGCTCACGCCAAAAATGTGCCCCTTCCTTTCCTCTCTGGCATGGTCGAAGATTGTATCGGTCGCGGCAAGTCGGTTCAGGAAGGTGGTGCCATCTATAACTTCACCGGTCCACAGGGCGTCGGCGTAGCTAATGTTGGCGATTCGCTGGCGGCCATTAAGAAGTTCTGCTTCGATGAAAAGTTGATCACCCTGCCGGACCTCAAAGAAGCCATGGACAATAACTTCGAGGGATTCGAGGATCTGCGTCAGATGCTTTTGAATCGCGGTCCGAAGTACGGCAACGACGATGATTTCGCCGATAACATTGCCGTTGCGGCGACCGATATCTATTGTGCCGAAGTACAAAAATATTGCAATCCACGGGGTGGTATTTTCCAGCCCGGCCTCTATCCGGTATCCGCCAATGTGCCACTTGGAACTATCGTTGCTGCTACCCCCGATGGTCGCAAATGTGGGGAACCGCTGGCAGACGGCGTCTCGCCTCAGGGCGGATTCGATACTTCCGGTCCCACGGCTACGGTATGTTCTGTGGCCAAACTCGACCACACCGTGGCGTCTAACGGTACCCTGCTTAACCAAAAATTCTTACCCGAATCTCTGGCGGGCGAGAAAGGTTTGGAGAAGCTCATAGCCGTGACCGATACCTTCTTCAAGCGCGGTGGCTTCCATGTGCAGTACAATGTCGTTTCCCGTGAACTGCTGGAAGAAGCGCAGGCGAATCCGGAGGATTACCGCGGCTTGGTCGTGCGCGTAGCCGGGTACAGCGCGTTCTTTACAGTTCTGGACAAGGCTATTCAGGACGATATCATCAGTCGGACTGAACAGGTTGCTTAAGGTCGTATCGCCGTGGGGG